>WTID01000142.1 GCA_011522855.1 Flavobacteriales bacterium | reverse complement strand
GGGTACAGCTGAACGGCAGCAGGAGAGGGCAGGTTGGGGCTAGGCGCGGGCCGATCAATGGACCTGCCCGATGGCGCCCAGCCCCAACCTGCCCTCTCCTGCTGCCGTTCAGCTGTACCCCCACCTGGTGCTCCTCGAAGCCACGGTGGCCAGTGTCGGAAGGGGCACAGCCGAGCCCTTCACCCTGGTCGGGTTTCCCGGCATGCCCCGGGCAGTCCACCGGTTCACCCCGGAACCGAATGCAGCCAGCAAATACCCCAAGCACGCCGGACAAGCCTGCACCGGATTCCAACTCCATCGCCGGCTCGGCGCGTGGCAGGCGCAAGGCGCGGACAGCCGACTGCACCTCGAGGTCATGCTCGAACTGCTCGATGGATGGAGGAACACCCCGGCGGGAGACCAGAGCCCCTTCTTCGACCGTCCCGAGTTCTTTGATAAGCTCGCTGGAGGTCCGGCCCTGCGCACCGCACTCGACGAGGCAGGCCAGCCTGGCCGCATCGAGGACCTCTGGCAGGAAGAGCGCGAGGCCTTCTTGGAACGCCGGAGTCGTTACCTTCGCTACCCATCACGACGTCCATGAAGCGCTTCTCCTCCCTGCTCGTTCCCGCCGCCCTGGCCACCGTTCTGGCCGCCTGCTCCACCTCCGAGGACTACCTGCCCCCGGCCTACACGTGCGACTGTGGCACACTCGTGCTGGACGGAGACTCCATGGAGGTGCTTGGTGCGGAATTCGTTTACCTCCCCGGAGAAGACAGCCTGTTCACCCGCCGCTACTTCGTGACGGCCGATGCCAAGACAGATGGAGAGCTCAAGGAGCACGCCGTGAGCTTGACCCTCGATGTGCTGAATGTCCAAAGTGGCGCCATCTTCTACCCGGCTGACGGGGTCTTCACCCAGGTCGACGAGACCAACTTCAACGTGGCCTTCGACACGACGCAGACCTACCGCATCACCAACGGCGTGGCCAGCGTGATGGCCGCTCCCCTGACGGGCGGGGAGGAAACGGTCAACCTCGACTTCCTCATCCGCCGCGAGCAAAACGGCGAGCTCGTTGGGTTCGAGCGTACCCTGAAAGGGGACTTCACCCTCACGGTCAACTGATCAGACCTCGATCACGGCCTCACCCGTGATGGCGTACACCCGGTCACTCATGGCCGGTGTGATGGCGTGCATCCCCGTGAAGGCGCCAAACGCCGGCATGATGGCCTGTTTGCCGGAAAAACAGAAGCACCGCAACCGCAACCGCTGTCGTCCCGCGCCAGCCATTCGAATGCCTGGATGGACATGACCACAGACATGGTACCCAAAGTCCACCTCCATATCCGCAGGGTCGTGGGTGAAGGTAAACGGCCCCTCATCGAGCCGGCCGATCTGCTGGATGCCTGACTCCTGAAGCAGCACCTCCGGAATCATGTCATGGTTGCCTTGGACGAGCACCCACTCAACCTCCTGAAACTCCTCGCACAAACCGGCAAACGGCTCCCACTCCCGGTTGATGTCGCTATGGAACAGGTCTCCCAAAAGGAGCACACGCGCCGGCTGCAGGGCCTTGAGGTGTTCGCGCAACCGATGCAACGTCGCCAACGTGGGTTCCGACCCGATGGGCACGCCGTGCTTTCGAAAGTGAGCGGCTTTTCCGAGGTGCAAATCGCTCAGCCACAGCGTCTGGGCTGAGGACCACCACACCGCACCGTCGGGAAGCAAATGCAGGGCTTCCCCGACCACGTCAATGGCCAACCCGTTTCCGTTGGCGACCGGGGTCACGGCTGGAAACAGAAGTTCATGCCAAAGCGAACCCCCGGCAGCCACTCCTCTTCGGCATAGACGAAATGCTCGCCGAACGTGGTGGTGGTCGATTTGACCTGAGGACCGAGAAAGAGGTCTCCCCGGACGTGCTCGCTGATGGTGAATTGTCCACCAATGACGCCGCCCGCACCCACCGCAGTCCGGTGCTGGACCCCCACGAAGTTGGTGGTCATCGTCCGTTGGATGGACCGCACCCGGGCGAACGCGCCGAGGTAGAACCCCTTGCCGATTCCCCTGTTTTCCGAGAGGTAGTACCGGACCTCCGGCATGGCGAGAAACCCGATCCAGTCGACCGCATTGAGCGAGGTGTTGATGCTCAACAGCGACTCGAGGTCATCGGTGTTCAGTTCCAAGTTTGACCGGACGATGCCTCCGGTCAGTTGGAACGAAACACGATCGGAAACGGGCCGCTCGAACCCGCATTGAAACTGGCCCACGAACAGGCCGAAAGGATTGGTCTTGACCCAACCGCGATGGGGGGCGTTTTGACCCGCACTGGACAGAACCAAACCCACGAGGAACACCGCCAAACAGGCCAATCTCCATGTGTTGCGGGTGGTTTCCATCAATCCATGCATCCGTCCAAATCAATCAGTCAATCAGGTCGCCTCAAGGTACAGGGCGGAATCCGAATCCGATGTTGATGCCGAATCGGATGCCGGTGTCGCTCTCGTCGTCCACGGCGAAACCAAACTCGTCATAAGCCCCGGTCGAAGTCGTGGTGGTGGACTTGAACTGGGGGCCAAGGAACACCTCTCCGGTCAGACCATTGGCCAAGGAATACTGGTAACCGAGGACAAATCCGCCCCCGATGGCCGTGCGGGTCTGGCTGCTGTTCCCGTCGTTGTTGAGGGTCGTGGTCACCGAACGGTAGCGGCCGAAGGGCGCGATGTACATCCCGTCCGGCGCGTCGCCGTCGAAGTAATACCGGAACTCCGGCACCACGATGACCCCAACGCGGCCTGCCCCCACCGAAGTCAGGTTGGAGGTGCTGTCGTTGGGAAACAGCGTGACGCTCCCATAAATGCCCCCGGGCAACACTTGCACCGACATCTTTTCGGACAGGAAATGCTCGTAGCCGAATTGGTACTGGCCCGCCAACCAACCGAGGGGGTTGGTCTTGATGATGCCGCTCATGTCCTGCGCCTGAACCTGCAGTCCACAGGCGATGAGCGCGAAAAGAGCGATGCGCTTCATGCGTTCTGTTTCTTGATGAGGTTCAGGGCCGAACCGGCGCGGAACCAGTCGATCTGCTGGGCGTTGTACGTGTGGTTGCACACGATGGTGTCCTCGCTGCCGTCGGCGTGCTTGGCCACCAAGGTCAGCGGCTTGCCCGGCGCGAAGTCCTTGAGGTCAATCAGGTCGAAGCTGTCGTCTTCGCGGATCCGGTCGTAGTCGGCCTCGTTGGCAAAGGTCAAACCGAGCATGCCCTGCTTTTTGAGGTTGGTCTCGTGGATCCGGGCAAACGACTTCACCAGCACCACGCGGACACCAAGGTGGCGCGGCTGCATGGCGGCGTGTTCGCGGGAGCTGCCTTCCCCGTAGTTGGAGTCGCCCACCACGAGGGTCGGAACACCCGCGGCTTTGTAGGCGCGGGCCACGGCCGGCACTTCACCGGTGGAACCGTCCTGCTGGTTGACCACCGCGTTGGTGGCGCCACCGAAGGCGTTGACCGCGCCGGTCAAGGTGTTGTTGGCGATGTTGTCGAGGTGACCGCGGTAGCGGAGCCACGGTCCGGCCATGGAGATGTGGTCCGTGGTGCACTTGCCGGCCGCCTTGATGAGGAGGCGCATGCCTGTGAGGTTCTCGCCGTCCCAGGGCTCGAACGGAGTCAGCAATTGCAGGCGCTCGCTGTCGTCCTTGACGACGACCTGAACACCACTGCCGTCCTCGGCCGGGGCCAGGTAGCCGGCGTCCTCCACGTCGAAGCCCTTCTCGGGCAGCTCGTACCCCGTGGGCTCGGGCAGCTTGACCGGTCCGTCCGCTCCCGGCAGGGTGTCGGTCATCGGGTTGAAGGTCAAATCACCGGCCAGGGCGATGGCGGTGACGACCTCCGGAGAGCCCACGAAGGCGTGGGTATTGGGGTTGCCATCCGCGCGCTTGGCGAAGTTCCGGTTGAAGCTGTGGACGATGCTGTTCTTCTCCTTCTTCTCCGCACCGCTCCGGGCCCACTGGCCGATGCACGGACCGCAGGCGTTGGCGAAGACGTCGGCGCCCATCTTGTCAAACGTGTCGAGCACGCCGTCGCGCTCAAGGGTATAGCGCACGAGCTCAGATCCCGGGGTAATGGTCAGCTTGCCCTTGCTCTCGACGCCGGCCTCCACGGCGGCAGCGGCGAGGGACGCACTGCGCGTGATGTCTTCGTAGCTGGAGTTGGTGCAGGATCCGATGAGGCCGTACTCGATCTCGGTCGGGTAGCCCTTCTCGGCGCACAGCTCGCCCATCTTGCTGATCGGCGTGGCGAGGTCCGGACTGAACGGGCCGTTGAGGTGCGGCTCGAGGGTGCTCAGATCAATCTCGATGACCTGATCGAAGTACTGCTCGGGGTTGGCGTACACCTCGGCGTCACCGGTCAAATGCTCGGCAATGCCGTCGGCGAGCTCCGCCACATCGGCGCGGCCCGTGGCCCGCAGGTAGCGGGACATGCTCTCGTCATAGCCGAAGGTCGAGGTCGTGGCCCCGATCTCGGCGCCCATGTTGCAGATGGTGCCCTTTCCGGTGCAGCTCATCGCATCGGCGCCCTCGCCGAAGTACTCGACGATGCAGCCGGTTCCCCCCTTCACGGTGAGGATGCCGGCCACCTTGAGGATGACGTCCTTGGGGCTCGTCCACCCGCTCATCTTGCCGGTCAGCTTGACGCCAATCAGCTTGGGGAACTTGAGCTCCCACGGCATGCCGGCCATGACGTCCACGGCGTCGGCACCGCCCACACCGATGGCGACCATGCCGAGGCCGCCCGCGTTCACGGTGTGGCTGTCGGTTCCGATCATCATGCCGCCGGGGAAGGCGTAGTTCTCGAGCACCACCTGGTGGATGATGCCGGCCCCCGGCTTCCAGAAGCCGATGCCGTACTTGTCGGAGACGGACTCGAGGAAATTGTAGACCTCGTTGTTGCGGTTGATGGCCTCCTGGAGGTCCGTGTCCGCGCCGACCTTGGC
>WTID01000267.1 GCA_011522855.1 Flavobacteriales bacterium | reverse complement strand
TGACCATCACCTCCAACGCCTCCAACGAGCCGACCAAGGTGATCCGCATCAAGGGCAAGATCGAAGCTGTGGCCCAGACAGTGGGTGCCCCGGTCAAGAACGCCGCCGGCCCGACCAACAAGCAGTAATCTTCTGGCGCCCAGCGCCTTTTGGGAGCCGCTCCGGATTTTCGGGGCGGCTTTCTTTTTGTCCGGGGTCGGGCTTCTCTGTGCTCCCGAACCTGTGGCCCGACCCGGCTGTTGTTTGGGCATGTTCGGAATGTTCAAGAAGGACCCCGCCGAGAAGCTCAGGAAGGAGCATGCCCGGTTGCTGTCCGAAGCGCACCGCCTCAGCACGGTGGACCGCGCCCGCAGTGATGAGATGACCGCCAAGGCCGCGGAGGTCGAGGCGAAGTTGATGGCCTTGCAGGACGGGACGTCATGAGGACCATCGCCATCATCGGGGACAGCAAGGGCATCGGCCTCGCTTTGCGTCAGCGTCTCCTGGACCGGGGCGAGAAGGTGATCGGGGTATCCCGCACGGGGACCCAGGCCGAAGGGAACTACACCGGTCTGGTCTTCGACGCGGCGGCTCATCCCTGTGACCTGTCCTCCTTCACGGACCGCCTCGATGGGCTGGTCTACTGCCCGGGGACGATCAACCTCAAGCCGGTCCGGGGTGTCAAGCCCGAGGTGGTCCTCGAGGACTTCAAAGTCAATGCGATGGGACTCCTGCAGACCGTGCAGGCCAACCTCAAGTTGCTCAAGGCGGCGGCGGCCGACCCCATCGGAGGGCAGCCCTCCATTGTGGGATTCAGCACTGTGGCGGTCCAGACGGGCATGGGGTTCCATGCCTCCATTGCCATGGCCAAGGGCGCGCTCGAAGGGCTCGTCCGGACCATGGCGTGTGAGTTTGCGCCGGACATCCGGGCCAACGCCATCGCGCCCTCTTTGACGGATACGCCCCTGGCGGCGGCGCTGCTCTCTTCGGATGCCAAGCGGGAGGCCAGTGCCGAGCGTCATCCCTTGAAGCGGGTGTCCACGGCTGACGATGTGGCGGCCATGGCGGCCTTCTTGCTGTCGCCGGATGCCGCAGCCATCACGGGACAGGTCCTGCAGGTGGACAACGGCATGAGCGCCGTCCGATGAGCGGCAGGACCCGCTTGGATCGGGAGGGCATCGTCGCCCTGCCGCAGCGTCATCGGGCCCGCCTCGTGAATTCGCTCAGCGGATTCAAGTCGGCCAACCTCGTCGGGACGGCCGATGGGGAGGGGCGGACGGCCTGTTGTATCGTGTCGAGCGTGGTCCACCTGGGGTCCAATCCTGCCTTGCTCGGGGTGGTCTTTCGGCCGCCGGGCGACGATTCGCACAACTACCACAATCTCGCGGCGACCGGGCACTTCACGCTGAGCCATGTCACAGAGGCCATCCATGAGGCGGCGCACCAGACGAGCGCCCGATACGCAGCTGATGTCTCCGAATTCGAGGCCGTGGGGTTGACGCCCCATTGGCACGGCGAAGGGGAGGCCCGATTCCCGGCCCCCGCCGTGGCGGAATCTCCCGTTCGGATTGGACTGACCGTCCAGGACGACTTGCCGTTGCCGAATGGCTGTCGATTCGTCATCGGGGCCATCCAATGGGTGGATTTCGTGGAGGAACTGCAGGCCGAAGATGGGTTCCTCGATCTCGCTTCAGCGGGCATCATCGCCATTGGCGGGCTCGACGCCTACCACACCGCAGAGCGGGTGGCCCGATTGAGCTATGCCAAGGCGGATCGGCCGTTGGAATCCCGTGAGGATTTCCGCGACGGGTGGGAATGACCTGCATGCCATGTCGAGCCGACCTGCCCTCCGTGTCATCTGGCTGAAGCGCGACCTGCGCCTCAGGGACCACGCGCCCCTCGCCGAAGCAATGCGGATGGGCGGCCCCCATCTGCTGCTGTATTGTTTCGAGCCGACCGATCTGGCGCACCCCACCACGTCCGGGCGCCACGTGGCCTTCGTCCAACAGGGCCTGGCGGACATGGATGCCCAATTGGGCGAGTGGGCGGTAGCCGGTGCCATCCATCCCGGCATCCGGACGGCCCCCGTTCACGCGGATGCGGTGGAGGTGTTCCGCCACCTGATGGAACGGTTTGCCCTGATCGGCGTGCATAGCTATCGCGAATCGGGATTGCGGCACACCTACGATCGGGACCTGGCGCTCGCTCACCTGTTGGCTTCGGCGGGCGTTCCCTGGCATGAGCACCAGCGGGACGGGGTGCACCGCGGCAAACGGAATCGAGCGGGCTGGCGCGAATCCTGGTTCGCTCATATGTCGGCAGCGCAGGACCACCCCGACTGGTCGCGCTTCGAGCCTGTCGCGCCCGAGATGCTTGGGTGGCCCGGGGCATGGCGGCAGTTGCCGGTCCCTGATGAGGCGCCCGAACGGTTCCAGCCGGGCGGGGAGCGCAAGGCCCACGCGTACCTCGAGACCTTTGTGACCGACCGGATTCGGCGCTATGCGCGCACCATCTCCAAGCCGGAGGGCAGCCGGGAGGGGTGCAGCCGGTTGAGTCCGTACCTCGCCTGGGGCAACCTCAGCATCCGGCAGGTGCACCAGCGTCAGGAGGCGGCCCGGCGCCGGGGAGGGGATGGCCCCACCGGGCAGGCCCGGAACTTCTCGGCCTTCGACAGCCGGCTGCGCTGGCATTGTCACTTCATCCAAAAGTTCGAAATGGAGGACCGGATGGAATTCGACAATGTGAACCGCGGCCACGATCTCCTCGACAAGCCGGTCGATCCCGAGAAGGTCGCCGCTTGGGCAGAAGGCCGGACGGGATTCCCCCTTGTGGATGCCTGCATGCGGAGCGTGACGGAGACGGGGTACCTGAATTTCCGGATGCGGGCCATGCTGGTGAGTTTCCTGACCCATCACCTCTGGCAGCCATGGCAGGCGGGGGTGGAGCACCTGGCCCGTCAATTCCTCGACTTCGAACCGGGCATCCATTTCCCCCAGTTCCAGATGCAGGCCGGGGTCACTGGAATCAACACGGTGCGCATTTACAACCCTGTCAAGCAAGCGGAGGACCACGATCCGAAAGGGAACTTCATTCGCCAGTGGGTGCCGGAACTCTGCGGATTGGAGGTGCCAGCGGTCTTTGCGCCCTGGACGATGCCGCCCATCGAGGCCGAGCTCGCTGGGTTCCGGTTGGGAGAGACGTATCCATGGCCCATCGTGTCGTTGGAGCAGGCCTCGCGGGCGGCGCGCGAGAAGCTCTGGGCCCACCGGAAGCATCCAGAGGTGCGGAAGGAGGGGGCGCGGATTCTTCGTCGCCATGTGGTGGAAGGATCGCGTCCGATGGATTGAAATGCCGCCCGGCTGACCGAACTTGCCACCCCGATGTCGGAAGAACGTCCCGTCCTCCTCAATGCCGCTGGCCGCACGCTGCTCTACCACGAGGTGGTGGATCAGGCCGGCGCCGAGGCCCCGTGGCTGGTCTTCGTGCACGGCGCGGGGGGCAGCATCCGGACGTGGAAGTACCAGATCGAGGCGTTCCAGCCGCATTACCGACTGCTCCTCATCGATCTGCGGGACCATGGGTTCAGCAAGGACATCCTGCCGGAGTTCCCCGAATACGACTTCGACATCGTCTCCGAGGACATCTTGGCCGTGGTGGATCACCTCGGCATCGAGCGGGCGCATTTCGTGTCGCTCAGCATCGGCAGCGTCATCCTCCAGAAAATTGACATCGAGCGTCCCGAGCTGATCGACCGCATGGTCATGGCCGGCGCCATCTTCGACGGTTCCCGGCTCATGCATTGGTTCGTTCACAGCGGCAAGCTGCTCAACTACATCCTGCCGTACCGGGCCATCTACTGGTTGTTCAGTTTCATCGTGCTGCCCCGTCGCAACCACCGCCTCAGTCGGTGGATTTTCCGGCGCCAGAGCTTGCGCTTGACTCCGGGGGAGTACCTGAAGTGGGTGGAACTCTACAAACCGTTCTTCCGCCTGATCAAGCAATACGTGGAGCGCACGGTGGACAAGCGGGGCCTCGTGGTGATGGGGTCGCAAGACCACATTTTTTTCAGCGCAGCCGAGAAGTTTGCCCAAGCCCAGAAGAACATGCGCCTCGCCGTGATTGAGAACTGCGGGCACGTCTGCTCGATCGAGGCGCCGGAGCTCTTCAATGAGCTGGTGCTCCAGTTCCTGTCCGGGAAGGATGTGCCGTCGCGGGTGACGGCCAACCCTGTGCCGTCCTCGTGGGCGGACCTCAAGGCCATGAAGGCCTGATTCTGCCCGTCTTCGGGGCACTTCGTATCCTTGTGGCCATGCGCAAATTCGCCGTTCTTCTGGCATTGGCTCTTCCGGTCAGCCTTGCCGCCCAGACCATCAACACCGACCGTCCCGACCAGACCGAAAGTTCAGCGGTTGTCCCGGCGGGGTCCCTCCAATGGGAGTGCGGATTCTCCAGCACGTGGACGCCCACCTTTGGCGGCACGGTGCGGGAACTGGCCGTCCCGAATTCCCTGTTCCGCGTGAGCCTGCATGAGAAGTTCGAGTTGCGGGTGGTCCACCAGCTGAACCGCATCTCGGATGTTGCCTGGGGAGGGGAGGACCAGATTGCGGAAGGAACCAGCGATGTCGAACTGGGCACCAAGATTCAGCTCTGGCAGCGCGAAGGCAGCCGAACTGAAATCGCTTACCTCGGCCATGCCGTCCTGCCGACAGGAGATCCGGACCTCAATGGGGCGTCCACCGGCATGGTCAACAAGCTGTGCATCAGTCACGATGTGGGGCAGGATTGGGCCCTCGGCTACAATCTTGGCTATGACATCGCCGACGAGCAGGGCACCTTCACCTATGCCCTGGCCATCGGCAAGGCCATCAACGATCAGTTGGGCGTGTATTTCGAGCCGTACGGGGAAATGGCCAATGGCGTCCACCTCGCGAGCTTCGACGCGGGCCTGACCCTGCTGTCCTCCGACCAGTGGCAGTGGGACATCAGCTATGGCACCGGCATCAACCACCGGATGAACTACACGGCGGTCGGCTTCAGCTGGCTGGTC
>WTID01000293.1 GCA_011522855.1 Flavobacteriales bacterium | reverse complement strand
GGCCACGAGCCCCTGTTCTTCCTCACGAAGGGCTGGCTCGGCCCCGGCTTCGACAAGTTCAGCGCATCCCGCGCCTTCCCGACGTGGCTGATGCCCAAGGGCAAGGAGTACGACCTGAACACCAACAACAACGGCGAGGAGCGGGCCTTCGTGGTCAGCGGCCAGTACGACGCCGTCTTCCCGTTTGACATCTACCCCGTCCAGCTCATCAAGTCCATCATGGTCGGCGACATCGACCGGATGGAGAAGCTCGGGATCTACGAAGTGGCCCCTGAGGACTTCGCCCTGTGCGAATACGTCTGCACGTCCAAGCTTGCCGTTCAGGACATCGTGCGGAAGGGCCTGGACCAAATGATCGAGGAATTCGCCTGATCCCACCACAGAGAAGCACACCATCATGAAGGCACTGCACAAACTCATCGAAGAGCGCGTCAAGCCCAACTTCACCGGAGAGGGCAAACTCAAGCGCTTCTGGGTCGTCTTCGACGCCCTCGAGACCTTCCTGTTCACCCCGGGCCACACGACCAAGAAAGGCGTGCACGTCCGGGACGGCATCGACCTCAAGCGGACCATGTTCCTCGTGATCGTCGCCATGGTTCCGGCCCTGCTGTTCGGCACCTGGAACATCGGTCACCAGTACTACCTGAGCCTCGGGGACATCACCACGGCTGACCCGTGGAACGCCATGCTGCTCGACAAGCTGATCGTCGGCGCCATCAAGGTGGTCCCGCTCATCGTCGTCAGCTACGCGACCGGCCTCGGCATCGAGTTCGTCATCGCGGGCATGAACGGGCACGCCATCAACGAGGGCTTCCTGGTCAGCGGCATGCTCATCCCGCTCATCATGCCGGTCGACGTCCCGCTGTGGATGGTCGCCGTCGCCACGGCCTTCGCGGTGCTCATCGCCAAGGAGGTCTTCGGCGGCACGGGCATGAACATCCTCAACGTGGCCCTCACGGCCCGCGCCTTCCTCTTCTTCGCCTACCCGAAGCAGATGTCCGGTGAGATTTGGATCCACGACGTCATGGCCTCGAAGGCCGGTGGCGTGCTGGCCGACGGTTACACCGGCGCCACGGCCCTCGGCCACCTGGCCAACACGGTGGGCCAGCCGGTCAACGGCGAAGTGTCCAATGGCGTCATGGCCATGTTCGCCGACGGCGGCATGTTCTCGCTCATGAACTGCTTCATCGGCACCATCCCCGGATCGGTGGCCGAGACCAGCGCCCTCGCTGCCCTGATCGGTGCGGCCATCCTCATCTGGACGGGCATCGGCAGCTGGCGCATCATCTCCAGCTTCATCGTGGGTGGCCTCGTCATGGGCGTCATCTTCAATGCACTGGGCCTGAACGCGTACATGACCATCGGACCGGTCCACCAGATCGTGATGGGCGGCTTCATGTTCGGTGCGGTCTTCATGGCGACCGACCCGGTCAGTGCGGCACAGACCAACACCGGCAAATGGGTCTACGGCTTCCTCGGTGGTTTCTTCTCCATCATGATCCGCGTCTTCAACCCGGCGTATCCGGAGGGCGTCATGATGGCCATCCTGTTCATGAACGTCATGGCCCCGACCATTGACCACTACGTCATCGAGGCCAACATCCGCCGCCGCGAGAAGCGCCTGGCCGCTTCCGCCGCCGTCGCCTGACCCTGAATCCAAGACACCATGGCATTCAACAAGAACTCCAACGGATACACCTTCCTCTTCGCCATCGTGATGGTGGTGCTGGTCGGTGCCATCCTCGCGTCGCTGAGCCTGTCGCTCAAGCCGATGCAGAAGGCCAACCAGGCCGAAAAGAAGATGATGAACATCCTCGGCGCCATCGGCGTGCCGAGCGAGCGCGGTGCGGTCAAGCCGGTCTTCGCCGAGTACGTGACCGAGCGCATCTCCATCGACAGTGAAGGCCGCCAGGTCAACACGATGGGCGGTGAAGTCGATCCCACCAATGCGGAGGACCCCTTCAACATCGACGTGAAGAAGGACTTCCGGAGCAAGGCGCCGGCCAGCGAGCTGTCGTTCCCGCTCTTCGCCTGCCAGAAGGACGGTCAAGACCTGTACGTGGTGCCGGTCGTCGGCAAGGGCCTCTGGGGTCCGATCTGGGGCTACGTCGCCCTCGAGTCTGACATGGAGACCATCTATGGAGCGGTCTTCGACCACAAGACGGAGACGCCGGGCCTTGGCGCTGAAATCAAGGAAGGCTTCTTCCAGGCGCCATTCAAGGGCAAGAAGATCAACAAGGTCGCTCCCCACTTCGCCGTGGTGAAGGGCGGTGCGCCGACCACCGACTACAGCGTGGACGGCATCACCGGCGGCACGATCACCTCCAAGGGGGTGGGTGAGATGGTCGACCGGACCATGGGCATCTACCTCAAGTATTTCCAATCCGCTCCGAAAGCACAGAAGTGATGAGCACCGAAACGACCACCGCAGTCGAGAAGAAGGAGTCGCTGTTCTCGAAGAAGAACCGCAAGCTCCTGACCGATCCGCTCGACGACAGCAACCCCATCACGGTGCAGGTGCTCGGCATCTGTTCCGCCCTCGCCATCACGGTGCAGGTGCAGCAGGCCGTCATCATGTCCCTCGCCGTGCTCTTCGTGATGATCGGCGGCAACGTCATCGTGTCCCTGATGCGCAACATCATTCCGGACCGCATCCGCATCATCGTCCAGCTCGTGGTGATCGCCTCGCTGGTGATCATCGTGGACGAGGTCCTGAAGGCGTATAGCCCGGACATCTCCGAGAAGCTGTCGGTCTTCGTCGGCCTCATCATCACCAACTGCATCATCATGGGCCGCCTCGAGGCCTTCGCCCTGGGCAACAAGCCCGGCCCGTCCATGCTGGACGCCATCGGCAACGCCATGGGCTACGCGTGGATCCTGCTTGCCGTGGCCCTCGTCCGCGAGGTGTTCGGCAGCGGCGCCATCAGCTTCCCGGGGGTCGGCCAGGTGAAGTTCCTGCCCGAGGGCTGGTTCTACGCCAACGGCGGATTCTATGAGAACAACAACCTGATGATCCTGCCGCCCATGGCGCTCATCACCGTGGGGGTGATCATCTGGATCCAACGGGCCCGCAACCGCAGCCTCATCGAGGAGAACTGAACCCCAGACCTGAACTGACATGGAATACCTCAGCATTTTCGTCAAGGGCATCTTCGTGGAGAACATGATCTTCGCGTACTTCCTGGGCATGTGCTCGTACCTCGCCGTCTCCAAGACGGTGAAGACGGCCGTCGGCCTCGGATTCGCCGTGATCTTCGTCCTCGGCATCACCGTCCCGATCAACTACCTCCTCGAGAACTTCGTCCTCAAGGAAGGCGCACTCACCTGGCTCAGCGCCGACTACGCCAACGTCGACCTCAGCTTCCTCAGCTTCATCATGTTCATCGCGGTCATCGCGTCCATGGTGCAGCTCGTGGAGATGATCGTCGAGAAGTTTGCCCCGGCCCTGTACGGCGCCCTCGGCATCTTCCTGCCGCTGATCGCCGTGAACTGCTCCATCCTCGGTGGCGCCCTCTTCATGCAGGAGCGCCAGTACCCGAGCATCGGTGAGGCCACCGTCTTCGGCCTCGGCTCCGGAGTGGGTTGGCTCCTGGCCATCGTGGCCATCGCCGCCATCCGCGAGAAGATCCGCTACTCCAACATCCCCGACCCGCTCAAGGGCCTCGGCATCACCTTCATTCTGACCGGCCTCATGGGCATGGCCTTCATGGCCTTCATGGGCATCGAAATCTGAGCAAGCAATCATGACCACCACGATTCTTCTCACCATCGCGTTCTTCCTGGCCGTCATCCTGCTGTTGGTCAGCCTGCTTCTGTTCGCGAAGTCCCGTCTGTCCCCGAGCGGCACCCTCAAGCTCGTCATCAATGGCGAGCGCACCCTCGAGGTGGAGGGCGGCAGCACCTTGCTCACCACGCTCGGCAACGCCGGCGTGTTCCTCCCGTCCGCCTGCGGTGGCGGTGGCACCTGCGTGCAGTGCCGTTGCCAGGTCCCGGCCGGTGGCGGCACCATCCTCCCGACGGAGGAGCCCCACTTCTCCCGCAAGGAGATTGCCGACCACTGGCGCCTCGGCTGCCAGGTCAAGGTCAAGGAGGACATGGAAATCCAAGTCCCCGAAGAGGTCTTCGGCATCAAGAAGTGGGAGTGCGAAGTCGTCTCCAACTACAACGTGGCCAGCTTCATCAAGGAGTTCGTCGTCCGCTTGCCGGAAGGCGAGACCCTCGACTTCGAGGCCGGCGGCTACATCCAGGTGGACGTGCCGACCACGACCGTCGAGTACAAGGACATCGACATCACGGCCCACCCGGAGCACCACAAGGACCCGAACACCTTCCAGAGTGAGTGGGACAAGTTCGGCCTGTGGGACCTCAAGATGGTCAACGACGAGCCCATCGTCCGCGCCTACTCCATGGCCAACCACCCGGCCGAGGGCAACATCGTGATGCTCAACATCCGGATTGCCACCCCGCCGTGGGACCGCGCCCGCAACGCGTGGATGAACGTCAACCCTGGCATCTGCTCCAGCTACGTGTTTGGATGCAAGCCCGGTGACAAGTGCACCATCAGCGGACCGTACGGGGAGTTCTTCATCAAGGAGACCGACGCCGAGATGGTCTACATCGGCGGTGGTGCCGGCATGGCCCCCATGCGCAGCCACCTCTTCCACCTGTTCCACACGGTGAAGACCGGCCGCAAGGTGACCTTCTACTACGGAGGCCGCTCCCGCCGTGAGCTGTTCTACCTCGAGGACTTCCGCAAGATCGAGGCGGAGTTCCCCAACTTCCGCTTCCACGTGGTCCTGAGCGACCCGACGGAGGAGGACAATTGGAACGAGAAGAAGAGCGTCGACGACGAAGGCGACGGCTTCCTCGGTTTCGTGCACAACGCGGTGATCGAGCATCACCTCAAGCCGCACGAGGCGCCGGAGGACATCGAGTTCTACTTCTGCGGTCCGCCGCTCATGAACCAGGCCGTCCTCAAGATGTGCGACGACTGGGGCGTGCCGCCGGAGAACGTGGCCTTCGACGACTTCGGAGGATGATGCGTTTCCGCA
>WTID01000063.1 GCA_011522855.1 Flavobacteriales bacterium | reverse complement strand
CTGTCCACGGACACCCCTCCATTCAGTAGTCAGCCCCATGGCTTGAATCCCACCGGACTGTGGGAGGACAGCAGTGGGCCGCTTCCGACCAATGCGTGGTGGCAAAACCTCGCCCTTGGCGGAGGTGGACTCACCGTCAACACCCTGCCTTACCTCGTCCAGGTCAGTGGGGACGCACTGAAGTTTGGGACACCCAACAAGGTGGTCGACCAGAACTACATCTTCACCTCGATGACCGAGAACCTGAGCTTCCGGTCCGTGCAGAGCACGCCGGGGCAACAGATCACGGATTACGGACCGCTCCACGTCAGCCTGGCTTGGGGGTCCGGTTCAGGCTCCATGCACACCGATCTGGTGCGCGGTCAGGCTTACATGACCATGCACTACACCGCGTTGACGCCCCGGATTGGAACCGTGCATGCGATCCAGAGCGTGAATGGGGGTCCGGCCAGTTCGGCCAACACGGGAACCCGGTTCGAGGTGGCCATGAACAATGGCCAGACCTGGGTCATCTACGCCTCGTCTTCGATTACCCTCAGCCTGAACAATGGGGGACTCGTGGCTTCGGCGCCGTTCACGGGTTCGCTCCGGGCGGCCCTGTTGGACGCCAGCAGCGAAGCGACGCTGGACGCCCACGCGGCGCGCATCCCAACGGGAGGCACTGTGTCCGCCACGGCGACGGGCGACCTCGGAACCATCACCTTTGATTGGCAGACGGAAGGGTCTGGCCCCCTGCTCATGATGGCCCTGCCGCACCATATGGATGTGCTCGTGTCGCCGTCCACCACCAACGTGGTGCAGAACACCATGAAGGGCGACATGACCGGCATCTCCGGCCTGTCCTGGACGATGGAGGAGCCGCTGACCACGATTGGATTCGAGGCGGCGCAACCGATCCACCCCGATTACGAGCAGGACGTCCGGAACGCGTTGGCCGCAGATGTCGGCTTCGGTGTGACGGCCGGAGACCCCTACTTCGGAGGCAAGCAGTTCTCTGCCTTGGCCCGATTGGCGCTCATCGCCGATGAGCTCAACGAGCCCGTCCTGGCGTCGCAATACCGCACGGCGCTCGGCAGCGCCCTCGAAGAGAGGCTCGCCGGACAGAACGGCGATCCGCTCGTCTACGACCAGACGTGGGGCGGACTGGTGATTTCTTCCGGGCTCAACAACGCCGGAGCCGCATTCGGCCAGGGCTACTACAACGACCACCACTTCCACTATGGGTACTGGATTTACGCCGCGGCCGCGATGGCCAAGGACAATCCGACCTGGGTCAACCAATGGGGCGATGAGGTGATGCACCTGATCCGCGATGTGGCAGAACCGTCCGGTGCAGATCCGCACTACGGGTACATGCGCAACAAGGATTGGTTTGTCGGTCACTCTTGGGCCGCGGGCCTCTTCGAATTCGGGGATGCCCGGAACCAGGAGAGTTCATCGGAAGCGGTCAATGCCTGGTATGGCGTGTACCTCTATGGCCTCGCCATCGGGGACGACCGGATTCGCGACCTGGGCCGGGTCATGCTCGCCACGGAGCTGCGCTCGACCTGGAAGTATTGGCAGATCAACACCGGAGAAGGGGTCTACCCCGAGCCGTTCGCCTCCAACAAAGTGGTGGGCATCTTGTGGGGGACCAAGGTGGACCACGCGACTTTCTTCGGCGCCAACCTCGAGTTCATCCACGGCATCCAGATGCTGCCGTACACGCCCATCACGGAAGAGTTGCTGCGCGCGGAGTGGATCGAGGAGGAGTATCCGGTCATCCAGCCGGCCACGACGAGCCCGAGCATTGGCGAGGGGTGGAAGGGCTTCATTTACATGGCCCACGCGGTCATTGATCCGGATGCGGCCTGGAGTGAATGCCAGACGCTCACCGGATATGACGACGGCAACACGAAGACCAACACGCTGTATTGGCTGGCGACGCGCCCCGGCTTGAGTGACGGTGGCGGTGGCGGTGGTGGTGGGCCGGTGCCCGGTTGCACCAACGGTGACGCCATCAACTTCAGCCCGACAGCCAACGTGGACGATGGTTCCTGCCTGTTCCCGGTGACACTCTCGGTGGACATGAACGACCCATCTTCCCCCGACGGACCCATTTATCTCGCCGGCACGTTCAATGGGTGGAATGCGACGACCGATCCGCTGTCTGACCCGGAAGGGGATGGCATTTGGACCATCACCATGTTTTGGCCGGCCAGCCTGCAGGAATACAAGTTCACCACGTTCGATTGGGGGGTCTCTGAGCAGTTCGCCGGGGGCGAATCCTGCACGCTGACGACCGGAGAATTCGTGAACCGGGTCATCACCGTGGACGGTGCGATCGTGATGCCGGCGGTGTGCTGGGAGAGTTGCGAGACGTGCGATGGCGTGGGCTGTCCGATTGACTTGGATGAGGACGGCATCTGTGACGACGTGGACCCCTGTGTGGGGGACTATGACGCGGTGGGCGTTTGCAACGGCAATTGCACGGCGGATGTGGATGCCGATGGAATCTGTGACGACGTCGATCCGTGTGTGGGGTCGTTGGATGCCTGCGGAGTCTGCAATGGCCCCGGCGCCGTTTATGAATGCGGTTGTTCGGACATCCCCGCGGGCGACTGTGATTGCTTCGGCAATGGGCCGGACGCGCTGGGCGTGTGCGGTGGCGATTGTCAGAGCGACACCAATGGCAATGGCATCTGTGACGCTGAGGACGTGCCCGGCTGCACCTACCCGGATGCGACCAACTTCAGTGCGACGGCCACGATGGACAATGGAACGTGTGCGTTCGCGCCGTCGACGTGTGCAGAGGATGTGGACGCGGATGGCCTCGTCGGTGTGTCGGACATTCTCGCGGTCCTGTCGACGTTCGGTCAGCTCTGTGATTGACCTCGACGCCAACCGAAGACAATGAAAAAGGCCCGGCAAACGCCGGGCCTTTTCGTTGGAGGTCTGGAGCGGATTCGAACCGCTGTAGCAGCTTTTGCAGAGCTGAGCCTAGCCACTCGGCCACCAGACCATCTTGTTTTCCCCAACCGAAGCGGGGAAGCAAATATACGGCAGTCCTTCCGCAGGGTTTCATTGCGGCTACTTTTCGTGTTGTGAATCGCGTGGGACACAGCCGGGACGCCTGGCGGAGTTGGCCGGCCAACAGCCTGACCTTCATCAACCTGGGGGCTGGAGCCCTCGTGTGCTGGTGGGCGGCTTCGGAGTTCGATCTGGGCTGGGCTCCAGCTGAATGGCTGGATTCCCTGGGCTGGATGGACGGTTGGATGGACCTGACGGGGGCCAAGGAGCGCCGTGTGGCGGGCACCTTGTGGCTGCTGGCCGTGTGGGGAACCGGACAGTTGTGTGACCTGTTGGACGGTGCCGTGGCCCGGCTGATGGGGGCGGATGGAGAGCAGGGCGCGATGCTGGATGCGATGGCAGATCTTGTATCGGCGGGTTTGGCGCCGGCCTTCATCGGGATGGCGCTCATGATGGAATGGCGCGCGGCAGGAGGACTGCCTTCCGGATTCGAATGGATGCCGATCCTGGCTTTGCTGGTGATGATGGCCGGTGCTTGGCGCTTGGCGCGGTTTGCGAGGGGCTCCGGGAAGGCCGATGACCGACGCTTTGATTTCGCGGGCATTCCGGCGCCCATGGCAGCCTTGTATTGGGGCGCTGTCCTGTGGGTCTGGGCCACGGAGGGGCCGGCTTCGATCGACTTCATCGTCTGGCTGGGGGTCGTCGGGGTGACCCTGTTGCCGCTCGGCATGGTGTCGCGCTGGCCGCAGTTCGGCTTCAAGACCTGGGGGGTCGACCAGGGGCTGGATCGCGTGCGCCTCGCGTGGTTGATTTCCTTGGTCGGATTGATGGTGTGGAAAGGTGCCGTCGGCGGAGTGCTTGCCCTAATTTCGTACCCGCTGACGTCGGCCCTGTTCATCCGCCTTCGTCCCTCGACATAGCCCATGGTCTTCCACGCCGCCATCGACATTCTTCCGCTGCCCGCCCTGCTCGACCCGCAGGGAAAGGCCGTGACCAACAACCTGCCCAACATCGGACTGGGCCAGCTCACCAACGTCCGCATTGGCAAGCACATCACCCTCGACATCGAAGCGGAAAGCCGGGAGGAGGCCGAGCGCCTCGTCGGGGAGGCCTGCGAGAAGCTGCTCGCCAACCCGATCATGGAGCGGTTCGAGTTCCGCGTCTTCTCCGCTGAGGAGGCCGCCCTCTGAACCTCTTCGTTGAACGGTGGTTCCGTTTTGGGCTACTTTCAGGGCCCAATTCGCATTCATGAACCGAGACCTGTTCCGCGCCACGGCGCTCTGCACCCTGGGTGCCTTCTCCCTGTCCCTCTTCTTCACGGCCTGCCAAACCTCCAACGACATGTCCCAATCCGATGATGCCGTGGCCCCGGTGGCCAAGAAGGTGCCTTTTGAAATGACCGAGCACGGGGACACCCGGGTGGACGATTATTTCTGGATGCGCCTCAGCGATGCCCAGAAGGAGGCGGAGACACCGGATGACCAGACGCAGGACGTGCTGGATTACCTCGCTGCGGAAAACGACTACATCGATTCCAAGCTGGCCCACACGGAAGGACTGCAGCAGACGCTCTTCGATGAGATCGTCGGCCGCATCAAGAAGGATGACCGCAGCGTGCCGGTCCGGAACCGCGGATACTGGTACTACTCCCGGTACGAGGAGGGCAAGGAATACGCCATCAACTGCCGCAAGCCGGCTGGTGATGAGGTCCGCTACGAGGACTGCGCCGGTGAGGAGGAGGTCATGTTCGACCAGAACGAGATGGCCGAGGGGCACGATTACTTCGCCATGGGCGGCATGCGGGTGAGCGACGACAACAACCTCGTCGCCTTCGGTGTGGACACCGTGAGCCGTCGCCAATACACGGTTCGCTTCAAGGACCTCTCCACGGGCGAGCTTCTGGCGGACGAGATTCCGCTGACCACCGGAGGGGCCACGTGGGCCGCCGACAACAAGACGGTGTTCTACACCCGCAAGGACCCCCAGACCCTGCGGAGCTATCAGGTCTACCGCCATGTGCTCGGCACGCCGGTGGAGGACGATGCGCTCGTCTTCGAGGAGACGGATGAGA
>WTID01000111.1 GCA_011522855.1 Flavobacteriales bacterium | reverse complement strand
TATCTTTGCGCGGCATGGAGAAGGCGTTCATCCTGTATGACCTCGAAGCCACCTGTTGGCGGACCAGTCGGCCCAAACGGGTTGAGATCATCGAAGTCGGCGCCGTGAAGGTCAATGAGAAGCTGGAAATCGTCTCCGAATTCTGCGCCTTCGTCCGGCCCCTGATGCACCCGGTCATCAGCAAGTTCTGCACGTCGCTCACCTCCATCCGCCAATCCGACGTGGACCACGCCCCCCTCTTTGATGAGGTCATGGAAGACTACGAGGACTGGATGGGCGTCGGCACCCATGAGGTCATCCCCATGAGCTGGGGAGAATTCGACAAGCGGCAGCTGAACACCGATGCCCACCTTCACAACATCGGACTCGACTGGCTCGACGCCCACGTCTGCTTCCAAAAGCATTATGGGAAATGGAAGCAATCCAAGAACCAGATCGGTCTGAAGAACGCCCTCGAAGCCGAGGAGATCAGCTGGTCCGGGACGGAACACCGCGCCATCGATGACGCCCGCAACATGGCCGAGCTCTTCTGCAAGGTCGCCGGGCAGATTCCGAGCCTTCAACTGAATTGATGGACACCGGTTTCCACAGCACGGCCCGCACGGCCCGCACGGTGGCCGCCATGGAATGGACCCTCGAGTGGCGCCAAGGCCATCAGCTGGCCTCGGTTGGTCTCTTCGCTTTGTCCTCGGTCTACGTGGCCTTTCAGGCGGCCAACCGAGGCACCGCGCCCGAAGCCTGGACAGCCATGCTCTGGCTGGTCTATCTGTTCAGTGGATTCACGGCCGTGGGCCGCCTCTTCGACCGCGAACGGTCCGCGACGCGTCGCTATCTCCAATGGACGGTCGATCCGCTCGGCCTGATGCTGGGCAAACTCCTCCACGCCATCCTGACCACCACAGCCCTCAGCGCCGTCGTGCTCGGCGCCTTTGTCCTGTTCCTCGGCTGGCCCGGGGAGGGCGTCCGAACCTCGTTGGTGGTGCTGGCCGCCTGGCTTGGCGGTTTGTCCATGACCACCACCCTCGTTTTCGTCACGGCAGTGGCGTCCCAGGTCCAAAACGGAGGCAGCACCCTGGCCGCCATCCTCGGACTCCCGCTCCTGCTCCCCCAGCTCATCCTGGCGACCCGGATGACCACCGGCGCCCTGCAGGGAACGCCATGGTCCATGCTCGGGGAAATCCCCTTGTTCCTCGCGGCACTCAGCGCAGGCACCAGCGTCATGGCGTGCATCCTGTTCCCGTACATTTGGCGGGCATGAGCAACTGGAACGTCCTCTGGAAATTCGGAGGGATCCTCCTTCTCGCCTACGTGATCGTGGCGGGCTTCGGCACCCCGCTGCAGCCCGGCCTCGTGGAAGCGTCCCCGGACCGCCTCGTTCCCGGGCCGGTGACCCTGGAACTCCACGCTGTCGGTCAGCCCTTCGCTACTGAAGGCGCCTCCACCGAAGGCCACCATCTCATCCTCCGGTCCGGCAGCGACCTCATCGACACCCAGTTGACCGAGGTGGCGCCCCACCGCGTTCAGGCGGAAGTGACCATCCCGGAACAGATGCCGTCCCCGGCCCTCGATGCCTTCCTCTTCACCCCCGCCACCGGCACCCTGTTCCTCGGCAACGCCTTTTTCGTCGAAGGCGCCGGAACCGGCCCTGTAGCAGACGCGTTCCTGGCCGAGGCTCCAAATGAGCTGCCCCCCCATCTTGGATTCAGCTTTCCGTACCAGCCCAACATCATGGAGAGCATTCGCAACCTGCTGTGGCACGTGCCCATGTGGTTCGCCATGTTCTTCGTGATGGGCATCGGGTTCGTTGCCTCGCTCATGCAGCTGAGGACAGACCGCATCGAGTGGGACCATCGCGGAGAAGCCGCCGTGCGGACCGGGCTCGTCTTCGGCTTGCTCGGCCTGGCCACCGGATCGCTGTGGGCGCGGTGGACCTGGGGCGCTTGGTGGGTCTCGGACCCCCAGCTCAATGGGGCCCTCGTGACCGTGCTGCTCTACACGGGCTACCTCATCCTCCGGGCCGCCATGGGCGACGATGAGCGGGTGGGGCGCCTGTCCGCCGTCTACAACGTCTTCGCCTTCGTGATGCTCGTGATCCTTCTGATGGTCCTTCCGCGCTACACGGAGAGCCTCCATCCCGGCAAAGACGGCAACCCCGGCTTCAACAGCTATGACCTCGACAACAGCCTCCGGGCCGTCTTCTATCCGGCCGTGATCGGCTGGGGCGCCCTGTGCTATTGGATGTACACCTTACGCCTCCGCATGAACCGTGCGGAGCACCGCCTGTTGACGAAATGAATTGCATCATGTTCCACATCCTGTTCCTGAGCAGCCTCGAAGGCTTCTTTTTCGGAAGCGGCAAGGCCCATGTGGTCACGGGAGTCGCCCTGATCATCCTCGCCGGCATTGCCGTCTCCTTGTGGAGGATGGACCGGCGCCTCGCCCGCATCGAATCCGAATCCAACGACACGCCCTGACGCCATGAGCCGAACCAACATCGTCGTTCTCCTCCTCGTGGCCGTGCTCATGGGCACGCTGTTCAGCGTTTTCACGACCAACAGCGAGTCGGTCGTCTTCGCCCGGGCCTTCGCGGAGCCGGGCATTGAATTCAAGGTCTCGGGCACCCTCGACACCGACCACCCTGTCGTGTACGACCCCGAGGTCTCAGTGTCCCGTACCCGCTTCCACATGCGCGACAAGGAGGGCGAAGTCCGGGAAGTGATCCTGAACAAGCCCAAGCCCACCGGCCTGGAACAGAGCGAGTCCATCGATCTCTATGGCCGGGTGGTGGACGGCCAGTTCATCGCGGGCGAGATGCTCATGAAGTGCCCGAGCAAATACAACGAGCAGTCGCACAGCCTCGCTGACGCGACCGACGCTCCCTGAGCCCGCCTCCCGTGGACATCGCCTATCTCGGAGAATGGACCTGGGCGGCCTCCCTCGGACGCCTGCTCCTCGCGTTGGCCTTCACTTCGGCCCTGGCCTCGACCATCGGATACGCCGTCGCAGTGCGACAGCCGAAATCGAACTGGATGCAGCTGGGTCGCTGGGGATTCCGCCTGCACGCCAGCAGCATCCTCGCCACCGTGGCCCTGCTGTACCTGCTCATCTTCTGCCACCGCTACGAGTTCCAATACGTTTGGAAACACCTCAATGACGCCATGCCATTCGGGTTCACGCTGTCCAGTTTCTGGGGCGGACAGGAGGGCGGATTCCTCATCTGGATGTCGTGGATGCTGGTGCTCGCCGTGCTGTTCCTCCGGCGGAATCCCGGGCCGCTCGAAGCGCCGGTCATGGCCGTCCATGGCGGCGTGTTCACCGGCCTGAGCTCCATGCTCCTTGGCTTGTATTTCGGTGATTTCCAATTTGGCCTCGACCCCTTCCTCCTCCTGCGCGAAGCCCCGCAGAATCTCGGTCTGCCTTGGACATTCAATCCCGATTACCTCGCCCTGATTCCCCAGTTCGCCGACGGCCAGGGACTGAATCCCCTGCTCCAGAACTACTGGATGGTCATTCATCCGCCCACCCTATTCCTCGGCTTTGCCAGTACCCTCATGCCCTTCGCCATGGCCGTGGCCGGACTCTGGATTGGGGACCACACCACCTGGATGCGCCGCACGGTGACCTGGTCCTTTTTCGGCGTTGCCATCCTCGGGGCCGGCATCCTCATGGGAGGCGCCTGGGCATACGAGGCCCTCAGCTTCGGCGGGTTCTGGGCGTGGGATCCGGTGGAAAACAGTTCCCTGGTGCCTTGGCTGGTCCTGGTGGCCGGCGCCCACCTGCTGCTGATCAACCGCAACAAGCCCGGTACGGCCGTCACCGCCACATACTTGATGGTGGGGCTGTCTTTCCTGCTGGTCGTCTATTCGACCTTCCTGACCAAGAGTGGCATCCTGGGCGACACCTCCGTCCACAGCTTCGTAGACAGTGGCATCCTGCCCCAGCTCCTCGCCTTCCTGCTCGGCTGCTGCGTCCTGTTCACGGCGCTGATCCTGCCTCCCGGCCGCGAACGGCTCGTCTTCACCGGACTGCAACTCGCACTGTCCTTCGGGGTCATCCTCGGCCAACCGGCCATCTGCATCCTGTTGATGCTGGGTCTCATGACCGCCGCGGTGCTGCGCGGTCACCTCACGCATCTTCCCCGGACGGACAAGGAAAGCCCCCTCTGGACCCGGGAATTCTGGATGTTCGTCGGCGGCATGCTGATGTTCGCCTCGGCGGTCCACATCACCTTCCAGACCAGCCTTCCAGTCCTCAACCATTTTCTCGAGCCGTTCAGCGGCCTCTTCGACCGGCTCTTCCAATCGACGGGGTGGCCCCTCGCCCGAAAGCTCGCCGCCCACGACCTGGCCCCCGGAACGGACTTCGACGCCACCTACCACGCGGTTCAGGTCCCCCTGGCCTTCCTCTTCATCAGCATCACCGCCTTCACGCAGTATCTGCGTTACCGAACCGACAGTGGCACGGGCCTGTTCATGAAGCTGCTCCGGAGCCTGCTCGCCGCGGTGGTCCTGACCGGCGCCTTCCTGCTGGCGTATGACTTCGACACCTGGGAAGCTCCGCGAGTGGCCCTGCTTCTCGCCTGCCTCTGGTCCGCCGCCGCCAACGCCGATTATGTGGTCCAGGTGCTCAGGGGAAAATGGAACTTCGCCGGCGCCAGCCTCTCCCACATCGGGTTCGCCCTCGTCATCTTCGGGGCGGTGCTGTCCACGGCCAAGAAGGACATCATCAGCGCCAACCATTTCGGCGACCTCGCCATGCTGAGCGAGGCGCTGTCCAACGAGGAGGACCTGCTCCTGCTTGAAGGCGACACCATCCCCATGGGCCCGTACTACGTCTGCTACCGGGAACGGCGGCAGGAGGGCATCCACGCCAAGTTCGCTGTGGACTATTACGAGACGGTGCCGGAGACCTACGAAGCCGGACAGGTCGTCGCCCGGGACGGGTTCCTCTTCCAATGTCTCCACGGCCACACGGCCAGCCCCGATTTCACCTCGGATCTGGAGGACCATTGGACCTTCATCCCCATCCCCAACGAGCGCCAGCAGCGAGAAGCCAAACCCTGGTCCGCCGGGCGCCCTGGACCCTTTGTCTTCACCCTCGATCCGCGCATCCAGCTCAACGAGCAGATGGGCA
>WTID01000067.1 GCA_011522855.1 Flavobacteriales bacterium | reverse complement strand
TCTACAAGGGCTACACCATTCAGCCGTACAGCCCCAAGGCGGGCACGGGCCTCAGCAGCCACGAGCTCAACCAGCCGGGTGCCTACCGCGACGTGACGGACACCACGGTGGTGGCGCAGTTCCGGCTCCTGCCGGAGAGCGCGGACCGGGTGCGGGCGATGGCCGGCGGCGGAGCCGGCGACCTGCCGGTGGACCTGCTGGCCTGGACGACCACCCCGTGGACCCTGCCGTCCAACACGGCCCTGACCATCGGGGAAAAGATCGAGTACCACATCGTCAAGACGGCCAACCGCTACACTGGGGAGGCCGGCATCGTGGTGCTCGCCGCCGCCTTGCACGGCAAGCACTTCGGGGGCAAGAAGGCCCCGGAATCGGAGGTGCTCGCCACCGTGAAGGGCGTCGACCTCGTCGGCTTGCGGTACGAGCAGCTGATTGACTGGGCCCAGCCGATGGAGGCACCTGAGGAGGCGTTCCGCGTGATTCCGGGCGACTTCGTGACCACGGAGGACGGCACCGGCATCGTGCACACCGCCCCAACCTTCGGTGCCGACGACGCCCGGGTCGCGCAGGCCGCCGGGGTGCCCCCCCTGCTGGTCGATGATGGCCAGGGCAACGGCGTTCCGCTGGTGGACCTGCAGGGCCGCCTGCGTCCGGAATGCGGTCCGCTCGCCGGCCGCTACGTCAAGCAGGAGTACCACGACGACGACGCACCCGAGAAGTCGGTGGACGTGGAGATCGCCATTGACCTGAAGACCCGGGGCCGCGCCTTCCTCGTCGAGAAGTACAAGCACAGCTACCCGCACTGCTGGCGGACAGACCGCCCGGTCCTCTACTACCCGCTCGACAGTTGGTTCATCCGCGCCACGGCGGCCAAGGACCGCATGCGGGCGCTCAACGACACCATCCAGTGGAAGCCCGCCGCCACCGGCACGGGCCGTTTCGGCAAGTGGCTGGAGAACCTCAACGACTGGAACCTCAGCCGCTCGAGGTACTGGGGCATTCCGATTCCCATCTGGCGGACCGAGGACGGCGCCGAGGAGCGCTGCATCGGCTCCGCGGAGGAGCTGTACACGGCGTGCACCGAGGCCGTGGACGCCGGCCTGATGGACGCCCACCCCTTCGCGGATTTCGTTCCGGGCGACATGTCCGATGAGAACTACGCCCGCATCGACCTGCACAAGCATGTGGTGGACGGCATCGTGCTCAAGGCGGCCGACGGTCGCCCGATGCACCGCGAGGCCGACCTGATCGACGTCTGGTTCGATTCCGGCAGCATGCCCTACGCCCAGTGGCATTACCCCTTCGAGAACCGGGACCGCGTCGAGGGCCCGGATGGCGGCCTCGCCTTCCCCGCCGACTTCATCGCCGAGGGCGTGGACCAGACCCGCGGTTGGTTCTATACCCTGCACGCCATCGCCACGATGGTCTTCGATCAGGTCGCCTACAAGACCGTGGTCTCCAACGGACTCGTGCTGGACAAGAATGGCCAGAAGATGTCCAAGCGATTGGGCAATGCGGTGGATCCGTTCGAGACCCTGGCCCAATACGGCCCCGACGCCACGCGCTGGTACATGCTGACCAACGCGCAGCCGTGGGACAACCTGCGTTTCGACACCGAGGGCATCGGCGAGGTGCAGCGGAAGTTCTTCGGCACCCTGCACAACACCTACGCCTTCTTCGCCCTGTACGCCGGCATCGACGGTTGGTCCCCTGAGTCCGAGGCGCCCGCGGTGGCGGACCGTCCGGAACTCGACCGGTGGATCCTGAGCCGGCTCCACACGTGCATCGCCGGGGTCGAGGAGGCCTTCGACAGCTTCGAGCCCACCCGGGCCGGCCGCCTGGTGCAGTCCTTCGTGGTGGACGACCTCAGCAACTGGTACGTGCGCCTCGGGCGCCGCCGGTTCTGGAAGAGCGACTCGGACACCGACAAGGCCGCGGCCTACGCGACGCTGCACGAATGCTTGCGCACGGTGTCCTTGCTCGCCTCGCCGATTGCCCCCTTCTTCATGGACCGCCTCTGGCAGGATTTGGGGGGTGCGGATTCCGTGCACCTCGCCGACTGGCCAGCCGTGCAGGAAGGATGGCGGGACGCCGAACTGGAGGCCCGGATGGACCTGGCCCAGCGCTTGAGCTCGCTCACCCTCAGCCTGCGCAAGCGGGAGAAGATCCGTGTGCGCCAGCCGCTGGGCCGCATTCTCGTTCCCGTGCTGGACGCCGCATTCGGAGCGCGGCTGGAGGCCGTGGCCGAACTCGTCCAGGGGGAGGTCAACGTCAAAGCGGTAGAGCCCCTCGCCGAAGACAGCGACATCCTGACCAAGCGCCTGAAGGCCGACTTCAAGAAGCTCGGTCCCCGCTATGGCAAGCGCATGAAGGCAGTGGCCGCCGCCATTGGCCAGCTCGATCAGGAGGCCATCCGCGAGCTGGAACGGCAAGGCAAGCTGGACCTCGAGCTCGAGGACGGTCCCGTCGAGCTCCTGCTCGACGACGTGGAGGTGCAGACGGAGGACATCCCGGGCTGGCTCGTGGCCGGCGAGGGCGGCGTGACCGTCGCACTCGACATCGAGATTACCCCCGAACTGCGGTCCGAAGGCCTCGCCCGTGAGCTCGTCAACCGCATCCAGCAACAGCGGAAGGACGCCGGACTGGAGGTCACCGACCGCATTGCACTGACCCTCGAGGGGCCGCAGGAATTGCAGGATTCCGTGGCTTCCAATTTGGACTATATTCGGGCCGAGACCCTCGCAGAGAGAGTGGAATGGGGCCCGGTGGGGCCGGAGGCGAAGGAAGAGGAATTGGAACCCGAATTGACCGTGGCGATGTCCATGGTCGCCATTCAATGAACCATGGCGGATACGCGTTACTCCGACTCAGACCTGAAGGAATTCGAAGAGCTGATCCACAGCAAGCTGGAACAGGCCCGTTCGGACTTCGACCAACTGCAGCGCTCCCTGTCCTACGAGGACGACAACCGGACCGAAGACACGGCCCCGACCTTCAAGATGATGGAGGACGGCAGTGACACGATGAGCCGGGAGGAGACGGCCCAACTTGCAGCCCGGCAACGGAAGTTCATCATGAACCTCGAGAATGCCCTGCTCCGCATCAAGAACAAGACCTACGGGGTCTGCCGCGTGACGGGCAAGCTCATCGCCAAGGAGCGCCTGCGCCTCGTGCCGCACGCCACGATGTCCATCGAGGCGAAGAACCAGCAGGACCAGCGGCGTTGAGTTCCGACACCCGGCCCGCGCATGCGGCGTGGATCGTGGCGGCCGTGCTGGTCGTGGACCAGGCGGTCAAGGTGGGCATCAAGCTCTCCTTTGCGCTCGCCGAGAAGGTGACGTGGATTCCCGGCGTCTTTGACATCCAATTCATCGAGAACGATGGCATGGCCTTCGGCTGGGCGCTGCCCGGCGCGACCGGCAAATACGTGCTGACGGCCTTCCGCATTGTGGCGGTCGTGTTCCTGTCGATCCAACTGGCCCGCATGGGCCGGACCGGGTCACCGCGCGGATTCCGCCGCGCCCTCGCGCTCATCCTGGCCGGTGCAGCGGGCAACATCCTCGACAGCGTCTTCTACGGCAAGCTCTTCACGCGCAGCTCCTTCGCACAACCCGGGACGTGGTCCTGGCAGGGCGATTGGGGCGCTTATGCGCCATGGTTCCGGGGCAATGTGGTCGACATGTTGCACATCACGGTCAAGTGGCCTTCCTGGTGGCCGGTGGAGTCGTGGGTGGGCCACGAGATCTTTCCCCCCATCTTCAACGTCGCCGACGTGGCCATCACCTGCGGGGTGGCCTGGATCATCCTCAAGCAGAAGAGCTGGCTCGCTCCGGCGCCTCCACCCAGTCCCCGTGTGAGCGAATCAGCTCAATGAGCGCGTCGACCGCCTCGTCCTCGGGGATGTTGCGCTGGACCACCTCCTTCTCCTTGTAGAGCGTGATCTTTCCCGGTCCGGTTCCGACGTATCCGTAATCGGCGTCCGCCATCTCGCCTGGGCCGTTTACGATGCACCCCATGATGCCGATTTTGATGCCCTTGAGGTGGTCGGTGACGGCGCGGATCTTGGCGGTTGTTTCCTGCAAATCGAAGAGCGTCCGGCCACAGGAGGGACAGCTGATGTACTCGGTTCGGCTGATGCGCGTGCGCGTGGCCTGCAGGATGCCGAACGCCGTCCGGTTCAGGGCCTGAAGCCCGCCTTCCAGTCCCACATCGCCGGAAATCCAGACCCCGTCCCCGAACCCGTCGAGCAGCAGGCCTCCGAGGTCGGCCGACGACTTGAGCTGCAGGGCCTCGGCGGACAGACCGTGCAAGTCCTGGCGCACGATGACAGGCAAGGTGCAACCAGCGTTGGCCAAGCGGAAGAAGGCGGCGCGCAGGGAGCGCAGGGCATTGGGCCGAGTGGTGGACAACAGGAGCACCACCGGGTCCCCCTCGATTCGGGCGAGGTCCTCGGCGCGCACTGCCGTCAGCGCGTCGGCCTCGATGGCCAGCAGATTCAGGTGGGAGTCGAGCTGACCCTGCTGTCGGGCCTGTTCGAAGTCCGCAGAAGTCCACAGCGGGTGGTGCCGCTCGAGTCGCCCCCCGTGCTCTTGCCACGCTGCCCCGTCCTGGATGGCCGACAGCCACCCCGGAAGGGCGAAGTTGCAGGTGCGGTCGCCGATGAAAATGAGATCGCAGGCGGCATCGTCCGCCGCCCATTTGTCGAGGTCGGTCTGGTAGCGGTGGCCGAGCCCGAACAGGCCGGCGGCGGTCAGGGGTCGCCCGGTCAGGTCGTGGCAAACGACGGGCACCTGGGTCCCCCCGATGGCCCCCACGGCGGCCGTGCTGCGGCGGGTGTATCCGTATCGGTCGTATCCGTCCGGGGCGGGGGAGGCCGCGGCCAGCGGGTCGTCTCCGTGGCGTCCCTCCTCGGCGAGTTCCACCAGCAGGCGGGCCACGGGAATCTCGGCCTCCGGCGGTTCGGTGAGGGAGACGCGGACGGTGTCGCCCAGGCCCTCGGCCAGCAGCGCCCCGATGCCGACGGCACTCTTGATGCGCCCGTCTTCGCCTTCGCCGGCCTCGGTCACGCCGAGGTGGAGCGGGTAGGCCATGCCCTCCTCGCGCATGCGGTCGGCGAGCATGCGGTAGGCCTGCACCATGACCTGCGGGTTGCT
>WTID01000115.1 GCA_011522855.1 Flavobacteriales bacterium | reverse complement strand
GACAGCTCTTCCAGGATGCCGCGTTGTGCGACGGTCATGGCATCGGCCTGGCTGTCGCCGAAGACATCCATGAAGCCCTGGACGTTGGCCAGCAAGTCGCTCTGGTAATCCATCACGGCCGGCAGGACCTGGTTGGTCACCATGTCGCCAAGCACGCGGGCCTCGATCTGGAGCTTCATCACGTAGTTCTCGAGCTCGACCTCGGTGCGGGCCGCGACCTCCTCGGCGGAGAGCACGCCCATGCCGTCGAACAGGTCGACCACTTCCTTGCGCTCCCACACGGCGAGGGCGCTCGGCGTGTCGAGCAGGTTGGACAGTCCGCGCTTGGCGGCCTCGTCGACCCACTCCTGACCGTAGCCGTTGCCTTCGAAGCGAATGGCCTTGCTCTCCTTGATGAGCTTCTGGATCTCCTTGAGGAGGGCTTCGTCCTTCTTGTCTCCCCCGGCAATGCGGGCGTCGACGGCGGCCTTGAACATGTTCAACTGCTCGGCCATGATCGTGTTGAGCACGGTCATCGGAACGGCGCAGTTGGCCGCACTGCCCACGGCACGGAACTCGAACTTGTTGCCGGTGAAGGCAAACGGAGAGGTCCGGTTGCGGTCGGTGTTGTCGAGCAGCACTTCCGGGATGCGGCCGATCTCGAGCTTCACGGCCGTCTTCTCGTCCGGGCTCATCTTGCCGGCGGTCACGTTCTCCTCGACGGCGTCGAGCAGCTCGGTCAGCTTGGACCCGATGAAGGCGCTGATGATGGCCGGCGGTGCCTCATTGGCTCCGAGACGGTGATCGTTTCCGGCGCTGGCAATGGCGGCGCGCAGGACGTCGGCATGACGGTGGATGGCCGCGATCGTGTTCACGAAGAAGGTCAGGAAGCGCAGATTGGTCTTCGGGTTGGTGCCCGGCTTGAGCAGGTTGACCCCGGTGTTGGTTCCGAGGGACCAGTTGTTGTGCTTTCCGGACCCGTTGAGCCCGGCGAACGGCTTCTCATGCATCAGCACGCGGAAGTCGTGGCGCTGGGACACCGTCTCGAGCAGCTCCATCAGGAGCAGGTTGTGGTCATTGGCCAAGTTGGCCTCCTCGAACACCGGAGCCACCTCGAACTGGTTTGGCGCCACCTCGTTGTGGCGGGTGGTGACCGGGATGCCCAGTTTGTGGGCCTCGCATTCGAAGTCCTGCATGAAGGCCATCACGCGGGGCGGAATGCTGCCGAAGTAGTTGTCATCCAGCTGCTGCCCCTTGGCCGGGGCCGCGCCAAGCAAGGCGCGTCCGCTCTGGCTCAGGTCAGGACGGGCATTGTAGAGGGCCTTGTCGACCAGGAAGTACTCCTGCTCCCAGCCGAGGGTGGCGACCACCTTGGTGACGTTCTTGTCGAAGTACTGGCAGACGTTCGTGGCGGCCTTGTCTACGGCAGAGAGGGCCTTGAGGAGTGGCGCCTTGTTGTCGAGGGATTGGCCCGTGTAGGCGATGAAGATGGTGGGGATGCAGAGGGTGGTGCCCATGATGAACGGGGCACTGCTCGGATCCCAGAGGGTGTAACCGCGGGCCTCGAAAGTGGAGCGGATGCCGCCGTTGGGAAAGCTGGAGGCATCGGGCTCCTGCTGGACGAGGAGGCTGCCGTCGAAGCGCTCGATGGCGCCGCCGCGGCCGTCGGGCTGGATGAAGCTGTCGTGCTTCTCGGCCGTGCTGCCAGTCAGAGGCTGGAACCAGTGCGTGTAGTGCGTGGCGCCGCGGGCCATGGCCCACTCCTTCAGAGAGCTGGCCACCTGGTCGGCAATCTTGCGGTCGATGCGGATGCCGTCCTGTGTGGCGGACACGACGTGGTCATAGGCCTCCTCCGTGAGGTACTCGCGCATGGCGCTGAGCGTGAAGGCATGGTCGCCGTAGTACTCGGAGATTTTGCGGGAAGGCGTCTCCGGAGCCTTGGGGGCGCGCTCGAGGACATCCTCGATGGCAGTGATGCGATAAGTGGACATGGTGTTTCCGATGTGGGAGCAAAAATACGCCCACCCCCTGCCTAAAATGGGGTCACGCACAAGAAATTCATCAAAAATTCACCAACACCCCCCAAAATTTGAGGGGTCTGCCGCCAAAAATTGACTTTTTCAGGCCAATGACCTCCTCAGAACACGACGATTCGCCTCCGGACCACACGATCGCCCTGCTGCACCACCAACAGATGGACCCCGGCGGGCAGGTGGCCCACCGGAATGCGGCCCTCGAACCGGGCATCGGCCCTCGACCGTCCTGATCCGGCGTCGACTTCCCGGCCGGAACCATCGCGGAGCGACCAGTGGAATTCCCCCTCCCACCCGTCGAGGGTGAAGGTCACCAAGTCACGGGCCGGATTCGGGAAGACCTGCACCGCGCCCTCCTCAACCACGGGGGCCTCGATGCCGTTGACGAGGTTGGTCTCGAAGTGGAAATTGTGGACGATGGACTTGCCAAAGTCGCCCTCGAAGGTGACGAAGTTGCCCCCCACCTTCCGCAGGCGCACATAGCCACTGCCGTCGTTGTTGGCCCAGAAGCTGATGCCATCGTCATCCGCATCGAAGAACTCGAAGGTGTAGCACCCCTCGTTCATGTAGATGGTGTCGCGGTACTGCGTGTTGGCCTCCGGGTAGGTCCGCTCGAAATAGACGGTGCCGTCCTGATGGGTGAGCTTGGCGCTGTTCTCCCAAGGCGTGGCATTGGTCTTCACGAAGACGATGAGGCGGTTGTCGTCCTCGTCGTCGGGATCGTCCATGTAGGTGTAGGTAGGCGGTCGGCGGAACGTGCTCTGCACCTCGTCGTTCCACGCGACCTCATCCGTGCCCCCGTTCGGAGCGGAGACCTTGGCGATGAAGGTGAGGTCCAGATCGGCCTCTCCCGACCACATCGTCTCGTCGAGGGTGACGAGCTCCACGACCTCCTCCTCGAGGAACCCGAGCTCCCCGGTCCAGGTGTGGGACTGCAGGTTGCCCGGTTGGCCGAAGGTGATGGTGCAGGAGGTCAACGGGATGCTGCCGCTGTTGCGGAGCAGCACCTTGGGGCGATCACAGATGGGGTTGGTGCGCGACGCGATCTTCACTCCACTCGGGGCGATCACCTCCACCAGCTCGGCGTCCAGCTCATGGTTGGCTGGGCCGTAGGCGACGATCTGGCCTTCGAACCGGTAGTTGCCGTCCGGGTCGTAGTCGATGTCGTAGTCCACCGTGAAGCTCTCCATGCCGGCCACGTGCGGCGTCAACTCCATGTCGCGGGTCTCGGTCGGGGCGCCCGGGCACCAGCCTGCACGGTCGTAGATCCACGTGCCGCCCTGGGGGAAGAGGGCGTTGTCCGCACACTCCTGCATGATTTCCCAGGACCAATGCTGCTCGCCGTTGACCTTGACCTTGTGGGTGTTGTAGCAGAACTCTGCACAATTGTTGCCACTGCCGAAGCCGTGCCCGGAGGCCCGGGTCTTGAGCCGCCACATGGCCTCGTCCGGACCGGGCGTGTAGGCGTGGGCCACGATGTTCTGGTCGAAGGTGGACAGGCCGTATTGGCCTTTCCAGAAGGCCTCCATGCCCAACACGTCCCGGGCGGGGGCTCCCTCGATGAAGTGGAACTTGAGGTCGAGGAGCTCCTGCCAATTGCCGGCCTGCAACTCCACGCTGTCGCGGAGCAGGTGCATGTAGTCGGTGACGTCGTACCACCATGTCCAGCCGTCATCCCCGAGGTCGAGGCCGATGCCGTAGGGCGTGATGTAGCGATAGAGCTCATACCGGTCGATGACCTCGAAGGGCACGCCGAAATAATCCAGGGTGTCGTTGACGACCTCGGTCACCTCGCCGGGCACGGGGTGGGCGATGGTGTCCCCGAAGAGCGGGACGGTCACCGTCTCGCCCGGAGCGTAGTGGTAGGTCAGGTCGGTCATGGCGACCGCGTTGCCCTGCACCTCCCAAGTGGACAGGCTCATCGGCGCCACAGGGCGCAGGTCGAGAATGGCCCCGTCGGCCACCGCCTCGAGGTAGTCGCCCCGACCGAAGCCGATGTGCGGGCGGAACGGGGTCTCGCCTCCCTTGAACCGCTCGCGGCCCGGAGTCGCCCGACGCAGCGTGGTGCCATGGTGGAGACCCGGGGCTCCGCCGGGCTTGTGGTTGACCTCTTGGGTGCCATTGGCTCCATCGAAATGGTAATCGACCAGCAGGTCGTCCCAATCCGGGTGGAATGCGGTTGGCTGGTGGTTCATCCACTCGGCGATGGTCGCTCCGTCGAGGGCCTTGCCCCAGATTCGGAAATCGTCGACCCGGCCGTTGTAGTGGTTGGTCCCGGTGCCGCTGCACCCGAGGTTCATCCGGACGATGCCCTCGATGGGGTTGTCCTTGTTGGTGCCGCTGTGGAACAGGACGCCGTTGAGGTACATCTCCATCACGCCCGTCGTCGCATTCTTGACGAAGGCCCAATGGTTCCATTGCCCTTCGTAATCGGCGGTTGCGGCCTGAGCATCGATGCGGTCATAACCGCCGTCCCACCCGCAGTCCCAATAGACGCGGCCGTTGCCCCAGGGCAGGTGGACGTTGACCACCCGCTGGTTGTTGGCGTTGAGGCCCTCGAACAGCGTGCCGTTCTGGGGCTGGCTCTCGGGGTCGCCATAGACCCAGCACTCAATGGTGATTTCGTCGGACAGTCCACCGAGGTCCGCCACGTCCACTGCGATGCGGTCCGGGGCGGTGAAGTGCACCTCTCCACCCTCGTCAGCCGAAGACCACCCCTGGCCCTCGGCGTGGCCCACAGCCACCCAACCATCTTGGGGACCGTCGGTGGCCACCTCGACATCGTCCAGGGCGAATTCGAGGACGAGATTGCTCTCCCCGTCCCACTCGATGGCGGGCTGAAGGCGAAGCGAGAGGCTGTCTGCGAATTGCCAGGTCGACAGCCCGTACTGATAGGCCGTGTTGGGCAGGTCCAGGAAACCGGTCAGGGCCGTGTCCCCCGTCAGCCCCCACTTGAGGTCCAGCCGCCGGGCGTCGGCGGCGCCGGCCAAGACCGGGATGAAGAGGCGATCAATCGCCCCAGCACCGAGGGGGGCCAATTCCTCTGCCGTCCAGAGAAACTGGGCGCGCTTGGAGGAGGCCGGAGCGAACAGGTCATCCGCGTAGTCCACCGTCCCCGGCTGGACGACGGTCTCCGAATTGACCACGTCCACGACGTGTTGCGCTGCGGGGATCCAAA
>WTID01000155.1 GCA_011522855.1 Flavobacteriales bacterium | reverse complement strand
CGGCTGACGAGCGCCTCGATGGCACTCTGACAACCCTGGTATCCGTAGTTGAGCAGGAAGGCGTCGTCCTTCTGCATGAACTCGGCGAGGTTGCGCTCGAGCTGCTCGTGGTGCGAGGTCTGTCCGCTCATGATGCGGGCCCCCATCGGGTAGCCCATGCCCCACTCCTTGGCGGCCTCGGCGTCGATGGCGCGCACTTCGGGGTGGTTGGCCAGGCCGAGGTAGTTGTTGATGCTCCAGACCAAGACCTCCTTTCCCCTGAAGGTCATGCGGTTGGAGATGTCTCCCTCAAGCTTGGGGAAGGTGAAGTATCCGTGGGTCTCCTTGGCGTGCTGCCCAAGCGGGCCCCGGTTGTTGCGAATGCGGTCGAAAATGTCCAAAACGTCGGTGTTCCGTTGAGAAATCGAAGCCGCGAAGGTATTGCAACCCACCTTGACCCATTGGGATTGTGCAACAAGTGTTGGCACTTCGCGGTGCAAAAGCCCCTTCTGAGTCCTTCAGCTCCCGCTATTTTCGCCGCGATGTCCGCCGCGCGCACCCTTCGTCCCCTGCTCCTCCCCGGCCTCGCCGTGGTGACGATCCTCACGGGAATCGCCGGTTGCGGCGACTACCAGAAGGTCCTGAAGAGCACCGATCCCGAACTGAAGTGGACCCGGGCGCAGGAGTACTTCCACGATGACCGCTGCATGCAGGCCATGCCGCTCCTTCAAGAGCTCATCGGCCTGTTCCGTGGCACCCAGCGCATGGAGGACGTGTACTACATGTACGCCGAGGCCAACCTCTGCATCGAGGATTGGTACATGGCCCGCTACACCATGCGGAACTTCGCCAAGACGTTCCCGAATTCGGACCGAACCGAGGAGGCCGAATTCCAGGCCGCCCTCTGCAGCTACCGCCTCTCCCCGGAGTCCAACCTCGACCAGAGCGACACCCGCACGGCAATGGATGACCTCCAGCTCTACCTCGACCGCCACCCGGAATCAGACCGGCGGGACACATGCAACGCCATGATTGCCAAGCTCCGGGGCAAGCTGGAGACCAAGGCGTGGGAGGGCGCCAAGCTGTACTACACCACCGGCAAGTACCAAAGCGCGTCCAAGGCGCTCAACCACTTCATGGACGACTGGCCCGCCAGTGGGTACGCGGAGGAGGCCCAGTTCCTCATCCTCAAATCGCAATTCCTTTACGCCGAACGGAGTACGGAACGCCGCCAGGCAGAGCGATATGCCGATGCCATTGAATCCTACTTTACCTTTGCGGCCCGCTTTCCCGAAAGTGCGTGGCTCAGAGAGGCGGAACAATTCCACCGGAAGAGCCGTCAAGGCCTCGAGCGCGCATCGAAGGAAAAGGACATCTGAACACGAGCACACGCGCCCATGAACGCCAACAAGAACCTCCAGGCTGCCCGCAACACGGTCACCCGCGACACGCACGCCATCGACCAACAGGTCAACGGCAACCTCTTCGAGGCCATCGTCGTCATCTCCAAGCGGAGCACCCAGCTCGGCCAGGAGATCAAGGAGGAGCTGAACAGCAAGCTCGAGGAGTTCACCACCGTGACGGACAGCCTCGAGGAGGTGTTCGAAAACCGGGAGCAGATCGAGATCTCCAAGCACTACGAGCGCCAGCCGAAGCCGCACAGCATCGCCATCAAGGAGCTCGAAGAGGAGAAGGTGTACTTCCGCATGCCCACCGAAGAGGAGCTGGCTGCTGAAGCCGCCCGTCAAGAGGAAATCCGTCGGGAGCGCGAAGAGCGCCGCAACCGCCGGTTCAACCGCGACTGATCTCGCCCATGGCGATGTTGAAGGGCCGAAGGGTCGTCCTGGGCGTTACCGGGAGCATCGCCGCCTACAAATCCGCTTTTCTCGTCCGCGAACTGGTCAAGGCCGGTGCGGAGGTCCGCGTCGTCATGACGCCGGGCGCCCGGGAATTCATCACGCCCCTGACCCTCGGCACGCTGAGCGGTCACCCCGTCCACAGTGAGCTGACCGACGACCGCGAGGCCGGCACGTGGACGGACCACGTCGAGCTCGGTCTCTGGGGCGATGTCGTCCTGGTGGCGCCGGCCACGGCACACACCCTCGCCGGCATGGTGGAAGGCCGCGGGGACAGCCTCCTGTTGACGGTCCTGCTCAGCGCCAAATGCCCGGTGGTCGTCGCCCCGGCCATGGACCGCGACATGTTCACCCATCCTGCCACCACCGCCAACCTCGATGCGCTCCGCAGCCGGGGCGTCCACATCATCGAGCCCGAGGAGGGCGAGCTGGCCAGCGGACTTGAGGGCAAGGGCCGCCTGGCCGACCCGGTCCGCATCCGGGAGGAACTCACCGCCTGGTTCCGCAACCACGCCCCCCTGCTGGGCTATCGGGCCCTCATCACCGTCGGGCCCACCCACGAACCGGTGGACGCCGTGCGCTTCATTGGCAACCGCTCCTCCGGCCGACAGGGCGTCGCCATCGCCATGGAGCTCGCCCGCCGGGGCATGACCGTGGACCTCATCGCCGGTCCCATCGACCTTGCCACCGACCATCCCGGCATCGATCGCCGTGACGTGGGCACCGCCCTCGAGATGAACGCCGCCGCGCAGAAGGCCCTCAGCGCCCACGCCCCCGACGTGGTCATCGGAACCGCTGCCGTGTCGGACGTGCGGCCTTCAGCGCCCATCGACGGCAAGGCGGCCAAAGGGGATCTACCGGACCACCTCGGCCTGACCGAAAATCCCGACATCCTGGCCGGCCTCAATGCCGCCGTCCCGGCTGACTGCTTCAAGGTCGGCTTCGCCCTTGCTCACGACGACGGACTCGAGGCCGCCCTGCGCAAGAAGGACCGGAAAGGCTGCGACCTGGTGGTGCTGAATTCCCTCGCCGACAAAGGCGCCGGCTTCGGACACACGACGAACCGGGTTCGGTTCGTTCATGGACCCGACAGGATTGATAGTTTTGAATTGAAGTCCAAGGACGCGGTGGCGGTGGATCTCGCCGAGGTCATCCAGGCCCGGTTGCTCCAGCGCCCCCCGATCGCCCAGGACACCACACATTGACCCCATGACGCCACCCTTTGCGCCCCTGACCCGAGGATTCCGCCGGACCTGCCTGACCCTCCTGCTCGCCGTGGTCGCTTCGGCCCCGCTGTCCGCCCAGGAGCTGGACTGCCAGGTCAGCGTCATCGCCCCGACCGTCAACAACGTCGAGACCTCGGTCTTCGAGCAGCTCGAGACGGCCATCACCGAGTTCATGAATGGCCGGCGGTGGACGACGGACGAGTTCACCCTCACCGAGCGCGTGACCTGCACCATGCAGATCACCATCAACAAGGCCAACTCCCAGACCAACTTCGAGGGCACCATCCAGGTGCAGAGCAGCCGTCCGGTGTACAACAGCAACTACAACGCCCCGTTGCTGATGGTCAATGACAACGACTTCGACTTCACCTACGCTCCGGGGACGATGTTGCAGTACAGCCCGGACCAGTTCCGGGACAACCTGACCAGCGTCCTCGCCTTCTACGCCTACCTCATCCTCGCGATGGACTACGACTCCTTCGCGCTCGAAGGCGGCACCAACTGGTACACCCAGGCCCAGACCGTGGTGACCAACGCCCAGGGCCTCTCCTCCCCGCCCGCCGGGTGGAGCGCCGCGGATGGCAAGCAGTCCCGTTACGCCCTGATCGACAACATCCTCAGCCAGACTTTCCGCCCCTTGCGCCGCTGCTATTACGAGTATCACAGGATCGGGCTCGACAACGCCTTCGACGATCCTGCCTCCTCCCGTCAGGCCATGTCGGATGCCCTCATCAGCCTCCGCAACGTCCACCGCATCCGACCGGCGAACTACAACCTGCAGACCTTCTTCCAGGCCAAGAAGGACGAGATCGTCAAGATGTTCGGCGTCGCCCCGGACGGGGAACGCGCCCGCCTTCTGCCGGTGCTCAAACTCATCGATCCGGGAAACATCCCCGTCTACGACCAAGGACTCGGCTGATGCTCCGCCGCCTCGCCATCCGCCACTACGCGCTCATCGACCACATCGAATGGGATGTGGAACAGGGGTGGACCGTGCTGACCGGCGAGACGGGAAGCGGAAAATCCATCCTGCTCGGCGCCCTCGGCCTCGTGCTCGGCGCCCGGGCGGAAGGCGTGGAAACTCGGGAAGAGAAATGCATCGTGGAGGCGGAATTCACCCCCTCCGATGCGGTCCGCGCCAAGCTGGGTCCGCTCGATGAGGGCGCCACCGTCATCCTGCGTCGGAGCATCGCCCCCGGCGGCCGCTCCCGGGCCTACGTCAATGACGAACCGGTCAAGCTGCACTTCCTGAAGGAATTGGCTCCCCTCCTCGTCGACCTGCACGGCCAACAAGACGGGCAACGCCTCCTGACCCGCGAGGGGTTGATGGATGCCGTGGATGCCTTCAGTCCATCGGCGCGGGACCACGCCTCCCGATGGCGGGACGCCCATGGCGCCTGGACGGACGCTCTCCGGGAACGGGACGCCCTCGAAGCTGAGGGGCACCTTCCCGATGCCGACGCCGACTACCTGACCTACCAGATCCAGGAGCTCAACGCCCTCGACTTTGACGATGCGGGACTTCGGGATCTGCCCGCGCGGCTGGAGACCCTGTCCCATGCCCGCGAAATCCAGGAGGCGCTCCACCAGGCGCACCAAATCTTGTCCTCGGAAAACGGGGCACTGGACCGGCTCCACGACGCCGAACGCGCCCTCGAAGGAGCCGCCGGGGTCCATCCGGAAAGCCAAGCCCTGCTGGATCGCTTGCGCAGCGTCCGCATTGAACTCGACGACCTCGCCCGCGAGGCCGAAGGACAAGCCGAGGGCATCGACCTCGACCCGGAAGCCCTCGCCCGGGCGGAGGCGGACCGAGACCGGCTCAACCGCCTGTTCGACAAGCACCGCGCCTCGACCCTGGAAGAGCTCGCCAGCACCCTGAGCGCCATGGAGGAACGGCTCGACGCCGCCCGCAACCGCGACCGGAGGCTGGAGGAATGGAACGCGGAAATCGACCGGCGCCGCGTCACGTTGGACGCCATCGGCCTCGATTTGCAGGCCGCTCGAGAGGAAGCGGCCGTGACCATGTGCACTTCGCTCTCCCACCATCTCGCCCATCTGAAGATGCCGAAGGCTTCCCTCAAGGTGGTGTGGGAATCAGCGGAACGGCCCGAGGCGGCCGGACCCAGCCGGCCCGGACTGATGTTCACCGCCAACGCCGGCCTGTCGCCCCA
>WTID01000237.1 GCA_011522855.1 Flavobacteriales bacterium | reverse complement strand
CCGAGGAGCAGTGGGACGACATCATGCAGGTCAACCTCAAGAGCTGCTTCAACCTGACCAAGGCCGTCCTGCGCACCATGCTGAAAGCCCGCGCCGGCAGCATCATCAACATGTCCAGCGTGGTGGGCATCCAGGGCAATGCGGGGCAGGCCAACTACGCCGCCTCCAAAGCCGGCATCCTGGGCTTCACCAAGAGCGTGGCCCTCGAGCTCGGCAGCCGCAACATCCGGTGCAACGCCATTGCCCCCGGCTTCATCGAAACGGAGATGACCGATGCCCTCGACGAGGCCACCGTGCAGGGTTGGCGCGACGCCATCCCGCTGAAGCGCGGCGGCAAGCCGGAGGATGTGGCCGACGCCTGCGTCTTCCTCGCCTCCGACATGAGCACCTACATCACCGGCCAAACGCTGTCCGTGGACGGCGGCATGCGGATGTAATTTCGCGCCATGCGCGAACTCGTCCTCGACGCCCCCTGGATCCAGGTTGCTCCGGCCGTGGCCCTCATGGTCATGGCCGCCGCCCTCCTGTACAGGATCGACCGGGGCAACCGCCACATCCACGGCGGGATTCGCGCCCTGCTCGGCGTCCTCCGGGCCGCCGTGCTCGCCCTCCTCGTGATGCTCCTGTTCCGGCCCGTCCTGCGGAGCGAGGAACGCACCACCACCCAACCGGCCCTGCTCGTCCTGCAGGATGCCAGCCGGTCCATCGGACAGGACACCCCCGAGTGGGGCCAGACACTCGACACGTGGATGGCCTCCCTGCCTTCCGAGGACGGTGAGCCCGGATCCCGCATCGCCTCCTACGGCTTCGGGTCGGAACTCTTCCCCTGGTCCGAAGGCGACACCGTGCTGGATGCGCCGGTCACGGACTTCGCCTCCGCCCTGGATGCGTTGGAAGGCCAATGGGCTGGGCGGCCCGTCGGCGCCGTGGTCGTCGCCACGGATGGCCGGTTCAATCGCGGACGCGATCCGGAAACCGCCGGATTCCGATTCGGCGCCCCGGTCCACTTCATCCGACTCGGAGACACCACGCTCCAGAAGGACGTGCGCATCGACCGGCTCCTGCACAATGACATCGCCGGACTCGGCAACCGGTTCCCCATTGAAGTGGAAATCGGAAGTCAGGGCGTGACCGGCCCCACCCGCGTCACCCTCACCGGCCCCGACACCCGGCTGGTCGAGACCGTCACCCTCGAGCCCGGTGGCGCCCCGGCCGTCACCACCTTCCTCGTGGAAGCAGCCCGTCCGGGAATCCAGCGCTACACGGTGCAGGTTGCCGAAGCCGAGGGAGAAACCACCCTCGACAACAACCGGCGGGTCGTCACCGTGGACGTCATCGAGCGGAAGAAACGCATCCTGCTCACCGGGACCGCCCCCCACCCCGACCGGGGAGCGTGGTCCAATGCCCTGTCAGCCAACGCCAACTACGAGGTCGTGCAGCACACCGTGGCCGACCTGGTCGACGGCGCCCTCGACGAGGGGCCTTGGGACGGCCTGTTCTTCTTCGGGTTCGATCCCGGCGACCGGGACAGCCGGGACCTGTTCGAGACCGCCCGCGAGAACGGATGGCCCCTTGGCCTCGTCGTGGACGCCGAAGCCGACTTCTCCGCCCTCGCCGGACTGGGCATCGGGGTGGACGTCCAACCGACCCGAGCGGGGCTGACCACGGACCCCCGCGGCTCGGTGAACTCGGCGTTTCCCCACTTCCAAGCCGATGACGGACTCGAGACCATGCTCGCCGAGGTCCCACCGCTCGTCACCCCCTTCGGTGAAACGGCGTGGGGCACCGCTCACACCCCCCTGTTGTTCCAACGCATCGGCGGCATCATCACGGACGACCCCCTCCTCACGGTGGCCCAGACCAACCGGGGCCGGCTGATGGTCCTTCTCGGAGAGGGCAGCTGGCGTTGGCGCCAAGTCGGGTATCTCCGGACCGGGTCCCACGCGGCCTTCGACGACCTCGTCGCCAAGCTCGCCCAATACCTCACCTCCGATCCCGGCGTGGACCGGTTCCGGGTCGAGGCCCCCCGCCTCCTCGATGAGGACCGAAGGGTCACGTTCGAAGCCCGGGTCTACGACGCCACCCTGCAGCCCCTGGCCGGGGCCGACATCGGCCTCACCCTGCGAGACAGCACGGGCACCACCTACGATTACCGGTTCTCCTCTTCCCCGAGTGGCGGCTACGGCCTGGACGCCGGACGCCTCCCGAAGGGCACCTACCGCTGGACGGCCCGGACGACCCTCGCCGGCACGGACTACGACCGGTCGGGCACCTTCGAAATCCGGGGCATCCAGCTGGAACTCAACGGCCGTCCCGCCGACCACGACAAGCTTGTGAGGATGGCGGACAACGCCGGCGGCCAGTGCTTCGGACCGGAAACCCTGAGCGCCCTGACCGAGACTCTCTCAGCATCCGACCGCTTCATCCCGGAACTCTCGCTGTCGGAGCGGCTCCAGGACCTCATCGGGCTCAAATCCTTGCTGATGGCCCTGGTCGCCCTGCTCGGGCTGGAGTGGTTCGTCCGCCGTTGGGCCGGTACCTATTGAATCACAAATCGGTTCTCGAAATGCCCCCCTGCACGTAGCTTCGGTGCATGGAAACCTCTCCCCGCTCCCTGCGCCTCGTCGCCCTGATCGCCGGCTTGTTCGTCGCCCTGCTCATCAGCTGGTCCTCGTTGACCTACACCATTCCTTCCGGCTATGCCGGCCTGATCTTCCGCACCTTCTCTGGCGGAATCAACCCGTCGGAAAGCCCGGTCGACCAAGGCTTCCATGTCAAAGCCCCGTGGGACCGCATCGTGACCTACGAGGTCCGGCAGAAGGAAGTGCAGCAGAAGCTCGACGTCCTCTCCTCCAACCTGCTCAAGATCCAACTGGACATGACGGTCTTCCACCAGCCGGTCTACGACGCACTCGGCGCCCTCGAAATCGAACGGGGCCGAGGATATGAGGACGCCGTCATCGTGCCCGCCATGCGGTCCGTGTCCCGTGAGGTGTTCGCCAAATACCTGCCCGAGGAGATCAACACCTCCAAGCGGGAGGAAATCCAGATTGAAATCCAGGATCGGCTCCGGGAGAAACTCGCCTCCAACTACATCCAGCTCAACGACGTCCTCATCCGCAACATCCGTCTGCCGCAGACCCTCGAGGAGGCCATCGAGCGCAAGCTCCAGCAGGAACAGGAGTCGCTCGAGTACGAGTTCCGCCTGGAGAAGGAAACCAAGGAAGCCCAACGAAAGCGCATCGAAGCCGAGGGCATCCGGGACTTCCAGGAAATCGTCTCGGAGGGCATCTCCGACGAGCTCCTCCGCTGGAAGGGCATCGAAGCCACCCAGAAGCTGGCCGAGAGCCCCAACAGCAAGGTGGTCGTGGTCGGAAGCGGAGACGACGGCCTGCCCATCATCCTCGGCAACAACTGATCGCCGGGACCGTCCCTGTCGACCGAAACCGTCGGCACGAAAAAGCCCCGCCAATTGGCGGGGCTTTTTCATGGGCGGTCACGAAGGAATCAAGCCTCCGTCCAGGTGCCCTTCTCCTTGGCCTTGGCAATGGCGCCCAGGACGCCGAGGCGATTGATGTTGCGCATGCCGGAGGCACTGACGCGCAGGGTGATCCAACGGTCCTCCTCAGGAATGAAGAAGCGCTTCTTGAACAGATTGGGGTAGAAACGGCGCTTCGTGCGGCGGTTGGAGTGGGAAACGTTGTTTCCGACCATCACTTTCTTACCGGTCAACTGGCAAATGCGGCTCATGGGGAGTGCTTTCCGTGGTTCGTATCCAATTCCCGAAAATTTCGGGAGTGCAAAGGTGCGCTTTTCAGTGCGAATCCGCAACCCCTTCCGATGCAGAAGCCGCATCCGACCGCAAACTCCTCCCCTCCTCAAGGGCAAGGGCACACGCGGAGCGGATCGTCATGCCCAGATTTCGCGCCCGGTCACGGCCAAATCGGTGCCCCACGCAGCGGGTCCCTCCCGGCCCGGAACAAGCGATGAACACCGTGCCCACCGGCTTTTCGGGAGTCCCTCCATCCGGTCCTGCAATGCCGGTGATGCCCACGCCGAAATCGGCACCCAATTTGGAACGCGCGCCCTCGGCCATGGCGCGGGCCACCGGCTCAGACACAGCCCCATGGCCCGCCAAATCGGACTCCAACACACCGAGCAGGCCCACCTTGGCCGAATTGGCGTAGGCCTGCACCCCACCGAGGAAATAGGCACTGGCTCCCGGCGCCGCCACCAACGCCGCCCCGAGGCCGCCCCCGGTGCAGCTTTCGGCCACGGCCAAAGTCCAACCCTGATCGGTCATCAAGCGGGCGAGTTCCTGTTCGACGGTCAACCCCTCCTCGGACACCACCCACTCGGTCAGGCGGTCCACGAGATTGACCCGGGCGACATCCAAGCCGGCCGTGGCGGCCCCCTCTGCCGTCAGGCGGATGCGCACGCTGCCCGGGCTGGGCAGATAGGCCAATTTGATGCCCTCCCTGTCCCATCGGGTCTCGAGATCCTCGATGCGGGCCGCCAACTGGCTCTCGCCCGTGCCCATGGTCAGAATGGAACGGTGCTCCCGCTCAGGTTGCCGTCCGGCTTTCGCCAGACGCTTGCGCATGCCGGGAATGACCCCATGGATCATGATGTGCTCCATCTCGTACGGCACACCGGGCATGGACACGGTCACTCCTCCTTCCCGGTCGAACCACATGCCACTGGCCGTACCCAAAGGATTGTCCAGTGCCGTGCAGGAAGCCGGCAACAGGGCCTGGTCGCGGTTGACCTGCAGGACCTCGCGGCCGCGTCGGCCAAACCAGGCGACGATGCGGTCTTCGATGTCGGGGTGGCGGACCAATTCGGTCCCGTTGTGCTCGCAGAGCACATGCTTGGTGATGTCGTCCCGGGTCGGCCCGAGGCCGCCCGTCAACAGGACGAGTTCGGCGCGGGCTTCCGCTCCGCGCAGGGCCTCGAGGATGGCCTCCCGAGTGTCCGGAATGACCTGGCACCGGCCCACGTGCCATCCCTCCGCCTCGAGGGCGCGGCCCATCCAGGCGGCGTTGGTGTTGACGGTCTGGCCGATGAGGAGTTCATCCCCAATCGAGACCATCTCGACCTCCAGCCGCCCGGATGAGCCGGCCATCAGCGGATGGAGAGGCGCTCGATGCTCCGCGCACCGGAGCCGCTGACTTCCACCGTGTAGACACCGGGGGTCAGGTTCGACACGTCCATGCGGGCAATGCGGCCCTGGACCCGCTCGAA
>WTID01000298.1 GCA_011522855.1 Flavobacteriales bacterium | reverse complement strand
CCGTGCCGTTCGAGATGCTCGTCGGCAAGCACAAGGTGATGTCGCCGGATGCCGTTCTTTGGATGGGCATTCAGGATGGCACCCTCGGCGCCATCTTTGATGAAGAATGGGTCGGTGCCCGTCTTCGCTGGTATGATGCCACAGGACGGTTGCTCCTCGAGGAACAGCCGTTGAATCTGCTGGGTGAGGTTTTCCTGACGGCGCCGAATGCCGTGGGGTGGCTGACGCTCGACGTGATGGATGCGGAGGGCCGCAGGGTCCGCTGGTCCGGCGTGAAGTGAGGGCGGCCGCCGATGGGCGGGTCGCTTTTCATTTTCGGCGAATTGTAGGAATTGTTCGATAAGTGGGTTAAACTCGCTGACTAACGATTCATTTTCATCGATGAATACTTATATTTGTCGACGAAACTACTCTTCTTGCCGTATGAAACCCGTCTATTTCGCGTTGGCGCTCCTGTTCCTGGCTTCCCTTCCTGCCTCGGCCCAGGTGCCCCTGTACGCTGAAGACTTCTCCGACAACATCGGAAGCGTGCCGAACCGGTACGTTCACATTCCCTCTTCTCCGGTGCGCCCCCGTTGGGCGGTGGCGGGAGAGCCGATTGGCATGAGCAATGCCAATGGCAAGCTGGGTTTTCTCGGGGCCAATGAGCCGTGCTCGTGGGTGTCCGAGTCGATTGGTGTGGCGGGTTATTCTTCCTTGAGCCTGTCCGTGGACCTGTCGGAAACGGGCGATTTCGATGGGACGGACTATCTCGAGTTGTATGTCGTCGAGGACGGTGTCCAGCGCCTTGTGTCGACCCAGTCGGCCAATGATTTCGAGTTGCTCAACATCACCGAGCCGTGCACGGCCAGCGTGAGCCTGCAGATTCTCCTGTATGTCCAGAGCAGCCAGGGCCCTTACTGGAGCGATTACGTCTTCATTGAGGATGTGACCGTGACGGGAACGGCGGATTTCACGGACATCGACGCCGATGGCATCAACGACGATGTCGACGTCTGCCTTGATCTGGATGGGGATGGGACCTGTGATGATGTGGACGAGACCATCCTGCTCATGGATGAGGACTTTTCCTCGCACTCCATTGGGACGGTCATCGGGTCCACCACCACGGATGAGGCAGGAAAGGCCCATGTCGAGGGGCTCGCTCAAGCAGGCGGCGTCGGTTGGGCCTTGATGGGAGAGGCCCAGCGCAATGGCGTGGAGATTCGCGCTTCGGCGGGCAAGCAGTACATGCGCTTCAGTTACACCGGGAGCAGCAGTGCGGACACCACGGGCATCACCTTGATGTCTCGAAATTTCGATTTGACCCGGATCACCTCGCCCAAGGTGCGGTTCGTCCTGAGCGAGACGTCCGACTTCACCGAGACCAACTCCGAGGGCAAATTCACCATCTATTTCGTCGAGGATGGCGTCGAGCGCAAGGCGATGGAGTTCGAAGGTGAATTCACCGCTGTGGACTCCACTGTTTCCACGCTGGCTGAGGAAAGTCTGATGATCTTGGTTCGCACCTACGCCATGCGGGAGGCTGAGCTCGCCCTTGAGCAGATGTCCGTGTTCGGGGGGTTCTGCCAGACGGGAAAGGATGCCAATGGCAACTGCCAGGACATCGGATGCACCGACGAGCGCGCCTGCAACTACAACAGCATCGCCATCACCCATGACCCGGCCCAGTGCGCCTTCATCGGAGACGCCTGTGATGATGGCGTGTCCACCAATTTCAATGACCGCTACATCAACGCGGGCGACGGAACCTGCAGCTGCACGGGCTACGGTCTGCAGGCCATTTACCTCGAGGATTTCTCCGATTACGGAGCCGCCCAAGGGGGCCTGAACTATGGCTACGAGGGCAGCTCGGACATCAGCGATGCAGGCACCAACACCAACAATGCCGCCCTGGAGACCGAGTGGACCCTGACCTTCGGTAATCCCGAGGTGGGAACCGGCAATGCTTTCACCCCGATGCCGGCCTATTTCGCGACCCAGGAGGAGTCCGGGGACACCATCATGCGGGCCTTCAACACGGACGGGGATTTCATGCGCTGGACGAGTCGGGCCATCGATGTGTCCTCCTTTGACAGCCTGTATGTCTCTGGTTCCCTGCTCGGGCAATACAACGCGCAGGCTGCAGCGGACTATGCCAAGGTGGTGTGGCTCGACAATGGGGTCACCCAGACGCCGGTCCTCGATCAGATGGTGGGCCAGTCGATGAGCACCAGCTCGTTTATCGAGAAGCTGACGGTGTCCTCCGGCAGCCTCAAGGTGCAGGTGGAGATCGAAACCAACACGACTGGATCCAACACGGCCGCATCTTACTCCTTCGATGACATCGTCGTCACCGGCCTCAAGCGGGGTTGCAGTGATCCGGATGCGAGCAATTATGTGGCCGCTCCCGCGGATGGTCATGTGGCCCTCAGCGATGATGGATCCTGCCAGTATGACTGGGACGTCGTGTACAGCCGGAAGGATGGGGAGTTCGGCGATGTGATTTGGGCGGGCAAGCCGTGCAGCGAGGCCGGATACACCTGCGGCTCCTCGATGCAGACCATCGATGCGCACGCCGTCACGGAAAATGGCACGCGCCATGCTGTCCTTTCGGCGAACACCATCGTCACGGTTCCGACCGGCGGCTACACGCTTGGAGAACTCACCTTGGAATCCGGAGCTGAACTCATCATTCCGGATGGAGAGATCCTCACCGTCCAAGGGGACGTGCACCACGAGGGAGGCACTGTGTCCGGCACTGGACGCCTGGTCGTCGAAGGGGAGATGGATCTGGCCGATGGCATCACGGACGTGACCGTGCATGATTTCACCTTCGGACTTAACGCCAACCTCAACCTCGCGGAAGGGGTCATTCTGAAGATCGAGGGCGACCTCGTGATCGAAGATGGCAGCGCGATTTCGGGAAAGATGGAGCTCGTCGGTGCCTCGGCGCAGACTGTGTCCGGTTCCGATGTCCGCTTTGACGACCTCCGCGTGGCCAGCTCGGGCGTGACCTTCCTGAATGACGCCGCCGTGACCGGCCTGCTCGACCTCGACCAGGGCGTCGTCGACATGAACGGCAACACGCTCACGTTTGAGTCCTCGGCGGACGGCACCGGGATGCTGGACGTCGTTTCAGCGAATGCCAGCTTGCAAAGTGCGGGCGGGTTGGTCCATTCCATCGTGGAGCGGTACATCGCCCCGGACACGGATGGCACCACCACGGGAGGATATTCCCTGTATTCCTCGCCCTTGACCGGAGCGAAGGTGGGGGACCTCAATGAGATTCCCGGTTTCTATCTCACCGGTTTTGCCGGCACGGACTGGCCCAATGCCATCTGTTCGGTGCTGTTCTGGGACGAGACCAAGGCGGAATTCATCGAGCCGACCAGCTTGAATACGCCCCTCGATACGCTCGGCGGGTGTTGGGTGGCCATTTCGGGTTCCCAGAACCCGACACTGTCCTCGGAGGGCACGCTTCGGCTCCACAATGAGAGCGCCCCAGACCATTCCGAGACGTTGACGCGGACCTCGGGCAGCGTCTATGCGGGATGGAACCTGGTGGTGAACCCCTATCAGGCTCCGGTGGATTGGGATGCCATCCATGCCGCCAGCACCAACCTGCAGGACCAATACGCCGTCTACAGTGCCCAGTCCCGGTCGTTTGTCCGGTATGGGGACGGATTCGATTCTGCGGACCGTTTGATCATGCCCGGTCAGGCGTTCTGGGTGGCCGTGGATTCTGTACCGGGTCAGATGACGTCCACAGGCACCTTGACGATTCCGACCACGGCCATTTCCGTGACGGGCGACTTGCCGGAATTCATCCGCAGCGAGGAGGAGGGGCTTTGGGAAGCCGAGCTCATCGTGGAGATTGAAAACAGCTTCGGGTCAGACCGGGCCATTCTGGACTTCGGTTCCATGGGCAGTCTGAACGCCCTCGCAGGTCATGACTTGAGCCATCTCTCGTCCAGTTCCGTCAAGAGCGGGCAGTTGGCCGTTCAGTGCGGGGTCAATCACTATGTCCGGAAGGGGCTTCCCCTCGAAGGCATCGCGCCCCTGTTCGTGAAGTCGAGGGCCAATGTCGAAACGACCATGCGGGTCGCGTCCTTTACCGAGGGCGCTGAAGTCTGCGTGACCATTACGGATACGGAAACCGGTGAGATGATCGTGTCCCGCGTGGGGGATGAGATGACCTTCACGCTTCCGGCCCATCAGGCTGCTGAGGGCCGCTTCGTCCTCGAGGTGGTGCCGAGTGCCCAGGTGTTCGCCCGCCCTCCAAGCTGTCCCGGACTCGAGGACGGCCGGGTGGAGGTCGCCGTGGGTGAGGGCCCGGCCAATGTGCTTCTGACCGATGGTGGAGACAATGTGCTCGACCAGTACCTCGGGGCCACCGGATCTGCCGTGTTCCAGTACCTCGTTCCGGGGGACTATGGACTGGTGGTCGCCGGGCCGGAGATGCGGTGCGGAACCGAGCGCCGGTCGTTCACGGTGGAGCCGGGCGTGGAGCCTGAACTGTTCGGACTGGACTTCACAGTGCCGAGTTGCAATGAAGGTGAGGCGGACATCGCCTTTGAGATCTATGGACATGGAGACTTCAACACGTCGCTCCGCCTTGGCAACGAGACCGTCTGGAGTGGCGTGGAGCCTGGAGGCGAAGTGTTGCTCGCTGGACTTGAGCCCGGCACGTATGCCTTGGAGGTGGACCACATCTGCCTCGAGGAGACCGTGGTGCTGGATCTGATGGACCCTGAAGCGGTCTATGCCGAAGCCGACTATGCGCCCATGGTCGTCCTCGACCCGGTGGGGGGATCTGCCTTGGAAGCGCTGTCCACCTGCATTGGCGAGGAGAATTACCGCTGGACCATTGACGGACAGGAAATTGGGGAGAATGAGCCCCTGTTCCACATCGTGGACCAATCAGGTGGTCACGTGGTGGAGCTCGAGGCGTGGAACGAAACGTGCTCTGACATGGTGGAGTTGCCCTTCCTCGTGATCAACTGGAATGAAGCCCGCGTGATGGAGGCGCCGGTCACGGTCCGCGAGGATGCCGGCCAATGGGTGCTGGAATTCGGACAGGACCTTGGATGGACGCAGCTTCGACTGATGGACGTGTCCGGCCGCACGGTGTGGAGCAGCAGCGCCTACGTGGATGCCGGCTATCTCCACCGCTTGGACCGTCCCATCACGGGGGGGACCTACCTCATGCAGGTCATCGGCGACGGTGGACAGTGGGGCTTTCCGCTTCTTTCCGCCGGATTTTGATTCTCGCTTCCGAGCGGCCTCAGATGCACTTGAAGTGGTCGAACGGCTCGCCGCAGGCCGCGCACGTGTAGTGC
>WTID01000187.1:2813-19326 GCA_011522855.1 Flavobacteriales bacterium | reverse complement strand
CTTCTTCTCGGCGTTGAATTCCTCATCGGTCTGGGCCCGGTGGGTCTTGCCCTCCACGTCCACGCTGCGGTGGACCGAGCGCAGCCCCTTGCCCCGCTTCGGACGCTTCCTGCGCGTTGGACGGGCGGTGCTGGAGGACCGGCCGAAGGTGGTCACGAGCCAATCAATCAGCTTCTCCATCGGGGCCCCAAGGTCCCGGTTGGACTGCATGCCCCGCATGTAGAAGAAGCCGTAGGCCGCTCCTCCGATGTGGCCGAGGTGGCCGCCGACATTGCTTCCGTTGGACAGGGCCACGTAATCGAGGACGACATAGGCCACCGCGACCCACTTGAGCTTGACCGGTCCGATCAGAAACAGGCGGATGACGGTGTCGGGCAGGTAGGTTGCCGTGGCCACCATGAGGGCCATCACCGCCGAAGAGGCCCCAAGGGCATAGCCGCCTTGCGGGAAGGTCGGCACGAGGTTGGTCGCCAGCACATACAGCACAAAACCGGACAGCCCGCCCATGAGGTAGGTGCTCAGGGTGCGCCGGTCCCCGAAGTACCCCCGGAACATGCCGCCCATCCACCAAAGGATGAGCATGTTCATGGCCAGGTGCCACACTTCCGTGTGGGCGAACATGTGCGTCACCGCACTCCACGGCCGGGTGGCCAACACCGACAGGTCGGCCGAGGTCGCCAGCCCAAACGCCCCCGGCAACGTCGGCAGGGGCAGCCCCAGACCCATCAGCAAGCGAAGCGTCGTCAGAAGGAGGAAGACCAAGATGTTGAACATGACGAGCCGAACCGCCATGCCCCCGGTGGCCCACCGCATTCTCAAATCGTCCTTCAAGCTGCTCATCTCAGGGAATCAACGCGGGAAACCTCAATAGAATACATCCCGGTCCCGCTGCCACCGCTTGAGCAAGAGGTAGCCGAAGATCATGCCTCCGAGGTGGGCGAAGTGTGCCACGTTGTCCCCGGGGTTGTTGTCCAGTGCGAGGATCAATTCCAGCGCACCGTAGCCCAGGACGAAGTAGCGCGCCTTGATCGGCACGGGCGGAAAGAGCAACTGCAGACGGGTGTTGGGAAACAGCATGCCGAAACCCAGAAGCAGCCCGAACACCGCGCCGGAGGCCCCCACGACCGGCACGAAGACCCGGGCGGCCGCCCGCTCCGCCGCACTGTACCCGAGGTTGGGGAACAGCGCTTCCGCCGTCGGGAACCACGTCCCATAGTCCATCAAGTAGCCGTAACCGACCACCACCTCGTGCAGGAAAAAGGCACCCAGTCCGCAGGCGAGGTAGTAGTTCAGGAACCGCTTCGGACCCCACACGCGCTCCAGCTGGGAGCCAAACATGAACAGGGCGAACATGTTGAAGAAGATGTGCCCCAGACTGGCGTGCATGAACATGTGTGTGACCACCTGCCAGGGTTGGAACTGCGGCGCACTCGGATAGTATCCCGCCAGCATGGGCCGGAGCTCCGGCGCCAGGAAATGCGTCACCACATAGAAAATGATGTTGATGATCAACAGGTTGCGGACGACAGGCGTGGCTTGTTGGAACATGCGGGGTGCGACTCAGCGGAAGCGCGCTTCCACGGCTTCCTGGTCAAAGGTAGCGAGGGTGGGGCGTCCCCACGGGTCCCGGTCCGGTTCCTGACAGGCAAACAGGCCATCCACCAGATCCAGCATTTCGGCCCGAGTCAAGGTTCGGCCTGAGGGGATGGCTGCCCCGCGGGCCACACCGGCAATCGCTCGGCTCTTCCTGAGCTCGAGGTCGACCTCCCCGGCCTCCCGCAATTCCTCCAGCACCGCATCGAGCAAGGCCGAAGGCTCCCCCTCTGCCGCCTCCTGGGGAAGGCCCGCCACACGGACCACGCCCTCCTCAGGGAAGGCCAAGTCAAACCCGAGGGCCATCAGGGAATCCCGCGCATCCTGAAGCAGGGCCACATCGGCTGGCCCCACCTGCAAGTCGGCGGGAAAGAGGAGCTGCTGCGCCCCGGCCGCCGCCGAGTCCGGCCGCGACGAGAGGCGTTCATAGAGAATCCGCGTGTGCGCCCGGTGCTGGTCCACGAGGACGAGTCCGCTGCGCGTGGCCGTCACAATCCAGCCACCGAACAACTGGAACAGCGGCCGTTGCTGATCGAACCCGAGGTCCGCCGTCTCCGATGACGGGGTCGCCTTGGATTCGGAGAAGACCAAGCGGGCCGGGCCCTCCTCCCCCGTGTCTTCCGCGTTGGCCTCCGCGGCACCGGAGGACTCGAAGAAGCGCCGGGTCGCCTCGATGCGGGACGCCTTGAACGGGTCCTTTTCCGTCCGGTATCCTCCTCCTGAACCGGAGGCGCCCGCAGAACCAGCCGAGGATGAACCTGAATGGAAGGGATTGTAGTCCGGGTTGAGTTGGATGCGGGGCTCCTCGACCTCCTGGCCCGGTCGGGGCGGGGCAATGTCAAAGGCGGATTCGGTGTCGAAATCCAATGACGGCGCCACATGGAAGCGGCCCAGGGCACGCTTCACCGCCGCCTGTAGGATGGCCACAATGGGTCTTTCCTCCTGGAACTTGGCCTCCACCTTGGTCGGGTGGATGTTGACGTCCACGCGGGAAGCGTCCACCGTCAGAAACAGCGCATACAGGGGAAACTGACCGGGCGTGAGGAGACCGTCCATGGCCCGCATCACGGCCCCATGGAAGGCGGGATGCTTGATGAAGCGACCGTTGACAAAGAGAAACTGCTCGCCCCGGGTGCGGCGGGCGAATTCGGGCTTGCCCACGAAGCCCGTGAGCTGGACCACATCGGTCTGCTCCTCCACCGGCACAAGGCGTTCATCGTATTTCGCCCCGAAGACCCGAACGAGTCGCTGGCGCAGGCTGCCGGCGGGCAAATCGAAGAGCTCCCCTCCGTTGTGGCTGAGGCGGAAGGCACATTCGGGATGGGCCAAGGCAATGCGCTGGAATTCATCAATCGCATGCCGCAATTCGACTTGGTCGCTCTTCAGGAAGTTGCGGCGGGCCGGCACGTTGAAGAACAGGTGTTTGACCACCATCCGTGTGCCGACCTCGCAGGCCACGGCTTCAGACGGTTGGGACTCTCCCCCTTCAATGACATGCAGGACGCCGAGCTCATCTTCGGCACGGCGGGTCCGCAACTCCACCCGGGCAATGCTCGCGATGCTCGCCAAGGCCTCTCCCCGGAAACCCATCGTGGCGAGGGCGAGCAGGTCGTCGGCCGAGCGCAGCTTGGAGGTGGCGTGCCGCTCAAAGCAGAGCGCGGCATCCTCCGGTCCCATGCCCATCCCATTGTCCTCCACGGCGATGCGGTTCCGGCCCGCATCCTTGAGTTCCACGGTGATCCGGGAGGCTCCGGCATCGAGCGCATTCTCCATGAGCTCCTTCACCACGGAGGCCGGCCGTTGCACGACCTCGCCGGCGGCAATCTGGTTGGCCACATGTTCGGGCAACCGCTGAATCCGGGTTTCGGTCATGGTGCCCATCACGGTTGCGGAATCAGGAATTCACGGGCGAAATCGGTGGTCTCGACCCAGAGCAGGCCGCGCCAAGCGGCGTACAACAGCACACACAGAATGGCCACGCTTCTCAGCATCGCCCGCTGGCGGGAACGCCGAAGCGAAGCGAGACGCCCCTCGCGCGCTCCTCCCGTGGCCTCCGCCTGGCGGAAGCGCAATTTTTTCGGAGCCCCGGTCGTCGTCCCATTGACCTCGGCCTCGATGGCCTCCTTCCGCTCCTTCCACCGCATGGCCCGCGCGTCCACATGGGACGAGCGGAAGGTGAAGTTCCGCGGCGTCGATCGGACGTTTCGGAAGGGACTGGGCAGACGGGGCGGCTTCATGAGGCCCCCAAATTTGACTGCTCCTGCTCGAATTGGTTCAACACGTCATCCACAGCGCGTCCACCGCCGGCCCGTTCAAGAATTTTCTGCAGGACCCGATCCACCGCGCTGTCCGGGCAGGAAGCCCCGCTGGTCAGCAGCACCGTGGTCACCCCCTCGGCTTTGGTCTGCTCCGGCCACCACGATCCGGTTTCCTTGCGGGTGGAGTCGTGCAGGTCGAAATGGCCCAGCGATCCGTCTTCGGCAAACTCGTCGGCCCCGCGCACAAACCAGGTGGGCATCACCTCCTCGCACAGTTCGACGAGGTGGCTGGTGTTGCTCGAGTTATAGCCGCCAACCACCACAGCGAAATCGGCGTGTTCCCCCGCCAACTCAATGGCCCCCGTGGTGGCCGTCTGGTTGTCCAACGTGGCATAGCAGAGGGTGTCGCGGGTGTTGGCGAACCGGTCCGCCGAGCCGCCGTCGCGTTGCTCAAGGGCTTGTTTCAGGTGATCGGCGATCGCCTGCGTGTCGCTGGCCAGCATGGTCGTTTGGTTGACCACGCCAAACCGTTCCAGATCGCGGGGAGCTTCGAATCCATCGCTGGTCCGCCCGGCGAAGTGGGCATCGAATTCAGACCAGTCCCGGTCGCCGCGGATGAACCCCGCCAACACCTCGGCCTCCTCCATGTTCTTCACCACGAGCGACTTCGCGTGCGCGCTGCTGTGGCTGAACGTCGCCCGGGTCTCCTCGTGCTTGGGCTTGCCATGGATGATCACGGTGTAGTCCTTGTCGCCCAGCTGGGCGGCCCGTTTCCAGACCTTCTCGACAAACGGACAGGTCGTGTTGTACCGTTGGATGTCGACCCCAATCGCCTCCAGCTTGGACTCGAGCTCGAGCGTCGTGCCGAAGGCCGGCACGATGACCACATCGTCCGGAGACAGGGCCTCGAACGGGGTGATGATGCCGCCCTCGGTGTCCATCAGGAAGCCGATGCCCTGGGACTCGAGGTCCGCATTGACCTCCGGGTTGTGGATCATCTGGCTGAGGAGCCACAGCCGTTTGCCGGGGTTTTCCGCCACGGCCTTGTAGGCGATCTCGATGGCGTTTTCCACCCCGAAGCAGAATCCGAAATGGCGGGGAAGAACGAAACGCACTGTTCCGAAATCCAGCACCGTCGGCGACAAATCCCGCTTCCTCGGGTCCGCCACCTTGCGCAAGGCCTTGACCTTCCCGATGACGGGCGAACGGTAGGCTTCCGGGATGTCGAACGTGCGCATGAAGCGAAGGTAAAGGCCGCCGCATGCCCACGGCGGATTTGCCCCGTGTGAAATTCTGTGAGGGAACGCAACCCTCCCCCACTTCGCCCCGTACACCGAGGCAACACCACACTGTCGGCCCATCAAGCAGGCCCAACGAGGATGACATTCGCCCCCGCGAGTCGGAGGCAATCCCACCTGAAGGCGGTGCCGCGTGCGGCACCCGTGAGGTAGATGTGGTGAGAAGGGGCTGCCGAGGGGTGGCCCCTTCACTTTTTGCGCCCGCCCCAGCGCTCTCCGGCCCGGCGGACGAAATCCTCCCGCTTGGCCTGACTTGTCCGGTCGTCCGGATGCCGTCCCCAGGAACGGGGAAACCAGCGACGCCGACCCTTGCACTCCGCCAAGGCCTCCGCCTTGATGCGCAGCAGGAACGCCCCTTCCGTCCGCATCAGCCACTCGGTCTCAGTGCCATTCAGGTCAATGTGGATCTCGGGATGGGCCTGCAGCCAACGGACCAGGAGGATGTCCACCACCTCCTGGACCTCATCACAGGTCCGTCCCCGGTAATCGCGACGCAGGGCCCGCATGGCCCAACGGTCCATCTGCATGGCCGCCTCGGCCGAGGTCACCTCCACCAACGGATCATAGGGCGGGGCGTCGCATGGCCCGCCGCCTGCCCTGGCACCGTCCACAGAGAGGAACGCCACCCACAACAGAAGACCCAACCGTACCGCTGCCGTCTGCATCAGGCCGGCAATTCAGTTTCCGTGAAGGCGATGCCTTCTTGGGCCAGCCCCCGGAGCAGGGGCGCATACAAGTCGGCCGCCGTCGGAAGGAGAACACCCGTTCCGCTCCAATCGCCCCGCACCCACATCCGGGCGGCGAGGGCCAACGGCAAGCCCACAGTGAGGGACATGGCCGTGTGGGTCTCGTCCTCTCCGATGTGCACGAGATGGGACGTCCGGACCCGGTTGCGTCCATCCGCATCCCGATAGCGGAAGCGGTGCCACATCACGATCATGTCAAGGTCGCCCGGCTGCAACGCCCAACGCTCCTCCAACAGGGCCTGAAGGATGTCTGCCGGACTGCCCGACCCCTTCGGCAGGGGGGCATCCCCAAACAATCCGAGGTTGTCCAGAAGGTCCAAGGCACGGTCGTCGGCTCCGGTCGCCTGGGCCACTGCATTGCGCACCGCCGCGGCATCCGCTCCCTGCGGCACCCCGCCGGAGAATCCCGCCGTGAAGTCTCGCCAGGTCGTTCCTTCCGGATAGGCGACTTGAGCATCGTCCCGGTTCATGCCCAATTGGAACACCGCATCCCATCCACCGCAGAACCCATCTCCGCGAAGGGTTCCCCGCACGAGGGTGTCGATGCCCTGAATGCCGTAGATCTCCTCGTAGGCGAGGGAGTCCCGGTTGGCATAGCCCTCAAACCGGCCGGCGCCCGGCACATCGACCTCCGTGATCTCCTGGAACAACCGGTGGGGCGGCAGAACCCGGATGCGGCCATTCTCCTTGAACGTGGCCGAACCGCCCTGGCCCGCCAACACGACGTTGCGCGGATTCCACGTGAACTTATAGTGCCAGGGGTTGTCGTCGCTCTCCGGGGCCACGAGGCCGCCGGTGTAACTCTCGAATCCAGTCAGGGTGTTGCCCCCCGCGCGAAGACCATCGATGACCTCCATCGCGCTGAGGTGGTCGATTCCAGGATCCAGACCGAGCTCGTTCAGGATGGGAATGCCGGCCGCCTTCGCTTCGGCGTCCATGGCCGCGATCTCCGGAGAGAGATAGCTCGGGGTGATGAGCGGGGTCCGGGTGGCAATCGCATCGCGGGCCACCTCCGGGTGCAGGAAGGCCGGCAGCATGCTGATGACGAGATCCGCCGCCTCGATTTCCTTCCGACGCGCCTCGGGGTTGCCCGCGTCGAGGGCAAACGTGGACGCCGCGGGATGGCCTTCCGCCTTGCGCGCCGCCAACTCCGGATCGAGGTCGCCGATGCGCACGGTGAATCCTTCGTCGCCGGCATTCTGGAGAAGATGACGGATCAGCGAGGAGCTCGAACGGCCCGCTCCGAGGATGACGATGCGCTTGGACATGCCCCGAAGTTCGGAGGCACGAAGGGCGGCGCCAAGAATTGAGTCGGAATACTTGGCACGGGACTTGCCTGAAAGAGGAAGCCGCTGGCCTAATTTCAACGCTCACCCCAATCGTTTGCCCATGACCCGCACCCGATTCCTTCTGCCCCTCTTCGGACTGGCCCTGGCCTTGGCGTCCTGCAATGGACCGAAGTCGCTGAGCAAGCGGGCAGGCGAACTCCACGCGGTCGGATTCAACCAGCAGGCCGCCGACCTCTACGCCATGGCCCTGCGCAAGCGCCCCGGCTATGTCGACGCCATGGTCGGCCTGAAGATGACGGGCCAAGGCGTGGTGGACGCCCACATCGGCGAGTTCCAGCGGGCTGCAATGGATGGTCGTCGGGCAGACGCCATCGCCGAGTACGATCGGATGTCGGCCTTCAAGACCCGCGTCGCCGGTTTGGGTGTCGAGCTCGTGGTGCCGGCCTCGGTCGAATCCGACCACGACGACCTCGTGGATGAGCACCTCATCGAACTCGACGATCTCGGCCATGCCCAACTGGAGGAGGAGGCCTTTGCCGAGGCGGAAGCCACCTTCCGGGAAATCCTGCGCCTCGATCCGCAGTATGGCGATGCCGCGGAGCTGCTGACGGTCGCCCGCGCCGAGCCGAAATACCGCGCCGGCAAGAGCGCTCTGGAAGCGGGGCGGTTCCGGGAAGCTCACAGCGAGCTGGGGTTGGTGCTCGCCCTCGATGCGGACTACAAGGATGCCGCGGACCTGCATGCCGAAGCGCTGGAGACGGGCCGGTTCAACGTGGCCATCTCTGACTTCGATTCCCGCAATCGGGACCGGGACGTCGCCCTCGAGCTCCGCAGTGGGGTTCAGCGCGGCTTGCTCGACTCTTCGGACCCGTTCGTGGGCGTGGTCGACCGCACCCTCCGAGAGGACATCATCGCCGAACAGGAACTCTCCTTGTCCGGCATCTCCGACGAGAGCGTGGAGGTCGGCGAGCTCGCCGGCGCCCGCGCCATCCTGACCGGCTCCATCCTCACCTACTCCGCCGAAACCGGATCGCCGCTGAGCGCCAAGCGCGACGGGTTCCGGAAGTATTTCCGCGAAGTCAAGGATGACGAGGGCAACATCAAAAAGGTCGCCGCCTTCGCCCCCGCCCGGTACACCCTCCACTCCCAGCGGCGCAGTGTCCTGCTCAAGTTCGAGATCAAACTCATCAGCACCGAGACCGGTGAGGTCATGCTCTCGGAAGTGGAGCAGGTCCACGCCCAAGACGCGGTGGAATACGCTGTCAGTCAGGTCCCTGCTGGCAACCTGTACCCCGCCCGGGCCAACGGCGAGGTGGACCGCGGTGGCCGATCCCGGATGAACGCCCTGCTTGGTGCGCGACGCGGACTCGCGACGGAAGCCTCCCTGCGGGCGCAGGTCATCCAGGAAGCCACTGCCCGCGGCACGCGCGACATTGAACAGTTCCTCACCCGCCACATCGAATGAGCCTCCGCGCGTCCATATCGATGCTGGCCTTGATCCTGCTGGGCACCGGCTGCACCGGGCGCAGGGGCATCGAGCAGACCCCGCCCCCTGCTTGGGTGGGAGAACGTCCCGTGTCCAGCCTGCACTACATCGGCATCGGCAGTGCCACCCCGAATCCCATTCCGGGTGAAGCCTTGCGCACCGCCAAGGAGCGCGCCGCCGCTGACCTCGTCGGTGAAATCGCCCTGCGCGTGGAAAGCACATCCCTGCTCGAAAGCGAGGAGCGGAATGGCCAAATCCGGGAAGACTTCACCAACACCATCTCGAGCCGGGCCGAGGAACGCATCGCCGGGTTCCAGGTCGTCGACGTGTGGGAAGGGCCGCAGGGCACCTATGTCTACTACCGTCTGGACAAGGCCCGCTATGCCGCCGAACGGCAGGCCCGCCGACAGGAAGCCATCGATCTCGCCCTGCTCGAACATGGAGCCGGAAAACAGGACCTCGCCAATGGCAACCTCCAGGGAGCTCTGGACCATTGGGGAGCTGGCGTCCTCGGTCTGGAGGAGTTCTGGAATGAGGTCAACCGGGCCACCATCGATGGCGAGGAGGTCAGCGTGGAGCCCCATCTCTTGCGCTCGATGCGCGAAGCCGTGCGGAACATCGACCTGAATGCCGCGATGGACGTGGTGACCCTCAGTGCCCAGGGAGACTTCCGCTTTCCGTTGGGCCTGCACGCCACCCTCGACGGCGGCAACGTCCGCGGCCTGCCTCTCCTTTACCGATACCACAACGGCACCTACATGAAAAAGGCCACCGAATTCACCGATGATGAAGGCACCGTGGTCGCCTTGATCAGCGACGTGGATCCCGCACGGCCCGACCGGAACTTCACCTGTACCATCGACGTGGACCGCTTGACCCGTGCAGCCGGCCTGTCCTCTGTCCTTGTGGAACTGCTTGGGGACCTCGTGGTGGACGGCGTCACACTTCCCGTGGAGGTCGAAATGCCCTCCGTCCAGATTCTGCCCGCCTCCAACTCGCAACTCGACCTGGAAGCCCATGCCGGGCCCATCGCGGCCCTGCGCTCCTTGTTGCTCGATGCCGGGTACATCGTGGTGGATGCCGGAACCGACAGCGATTTCAGCCTCGCCGTGGACCTGCGCGCTGAGCGCCGCACCCCGAGCGGGGACCTTGGCAACTTCCACACCGCCTATGTCCAAGGTGGGCTTGTCCTGCGCAACGCCTCGGGCAACATCGTCCACCAAGCGGTCCTCGACCGCGTGAAGGGCGTCCAGCTGGACCCCGCCACCGCCCTGACCCTTGCCCTGTCCAACGCGGCCGAGGCCCTGCGTGAAAAACACGGAAACGACCTCATCCGGGCCCTGCGCTGACCACTTTGGCACGATATTGGCCCTACACTCCACAAACCCACTAACACAAACGCTATGACCCGTACTGCACTCCTCACCACGACGGGCCTGGTCCTCGGCCTGGCCGTCTTCACGACCGGCTGCAAGAAGAACAAGGAAGTCGCCAAGCCGAAAGGCGAAGTCGAAATCGTCGAATTCTGCACCGGCTCCGAATACAACAGCGACAGCAAGCACTTCCGCTCCACCGCCACCGGCGAGAGCCAGGACCGCGAGATCGCCAAAAAGAAGGCCCGCTCAACCGCAGAGAGCCGCATCGCCCGAACCGTCAGCGCCACCATCCAGGCCGTGACCGACAACTACGTGTCCAGCACCGAGTTCAACAACCGCGAGGAAGCCACCGAGACTTTCAACGAGCTCGCCCGCACCGTGGTCGACCAGGAACTCCGCGGCGCCATTGTGATCTGCGAGAAGCTCACCCAGCGGGAGAACGGCATCTATGTCTCCTACGTTGCCCTCGAGCTCAGCGGTGAGAAGTTCGCCTCGAAGTACAACGAGAAAATCTCAGAGGACGAGCGCATCATGGCCGAGTACAACTACGAGCGTTTCAAGGAGACGTTCCAGAAGGAGATGAACAAGCTCGGCAACTGATTTCTCCCCCATCACAACATTTGGAAAAGGCGCCTTCGGGCGCCTTTTTTCATGGGCTCAGCCGAGGGTGCCCAGCCACGCGGCCAGCATGCCACGGCCATCCGCCGTCAACACGCTCTCCGGGTGAAACTGAACCGCATGGAGGGGCAGCAAACCATGGCGAAGGGCCAACACGATGGAGGGGTCCGAGGCGACCTCGGCGGTGACGGTCCAGACCTCCGGCAAGGTGGGCCGGTCCGCACACCAACTGTGGTAATGACCGACGTCGAAGTGTTCGCCAGTCTCCGCCAAAATGGGGTCGGCCACCAGACGGCGGGCCTCACTGGACACACCGTGGCGGACGGTATCCAACTGGCGAAGTCGGCCCCCACTCCATTCGACGAGGGCCTGCAGGCCAAGGCACACGCCGAGCATCGGCTTACGGGGTGCCCAGGCGGCCACGAGTGGCATGAGGCCCTCGCTCTCCGACGGCAGGCCTGGACCGGGCGACAGGACGATGCCGTCCATGCCCTCCGCATCCTCGGGCCGGCATTCGGCCGCCTGCCGGACCACGACCTTGGCCCCGGCCCGCTCCAGATCATGGGCGAGGTTCCAGGTGAAGGAGTCCCGGTTGTCGACGAGCAGGATGGTCTTTCCCTCCATGGTGCAAAGGTTCGCAGAAGCGGGCGATACTTGCACCATGTCGAAGCCCATTGCCAGCTACAGTCCGTTCCGGCGCGCCGGAGACACCGTCTACTGCAGCGGACAAATCCCGCTGATTCCCGAGACCGGAGAGTTGCTCCATGGCACCATCACCGAAGAAGTGAACCGCGCCATCGACAACCTGGCCGCGGTGCTCGAGCAGGCCGGCAGCGGCTTGGACAAGGCGGCCAAGACGACCGTCTTCCTCATCGACCCCCGGGATTACGCCGAGATGGACGCCGCCTACCGCGCCCGGTTCTCCGACCCCCTCCCCGCCCGCGAGGCCGTCTTCGTGGCGGGATTGCCGAAACAGGCCCGGGTGGAGATCAGCGCCATTGCCGTGGATTGAACCCGGACCCGGCCCACATTGTCATTTACCCAGAAGACCAGACCATGGAGATCCTCCGTAAAATCCTGCACTACGCCAACCCGGTGAATCTGTTCCGCAAGAACGAAGGGGAAGGCATCAACCTGCGCGTGATGCACGGCATCAACAAGGTCTCCATGACCCTCTTCCTGTTGTGCGTGATCTACCTCCTGATCCGCACCTTGACTCGCTGAGGGTCAGCGGATCAAGCCCGATCCCTGGAAGCGCTTTTCCAACTTGACGTCGCGCAGCATCGCCGACTTGACCGCCAGCCGGAGCTGCAGGCTCTGCTGAATGCCGAACGGCACCCACCGCGCCGAGAATTCCCAGCAGTGCAGGTCCCAGAGCAGGTTGACCTGCGTGTTGGTGAACTCTCCCGCGGTGAAGTCGTAGCCTGAGCCCACCGACAGCCGCCAATCCTCGAACAGCGTCACATCCCCGTTGAACGTCAGGTTCTGGCTCAGGATGGTCGTGTCGGCCTGCAGGTCCTGCCGCCAGTTGCGCTGGAGGCGCATCGTGTAGCCGGCCCGGATGCTCCACGGGACTTCGCCCTGGCCGCTCCAGCTCCCGTTCACCGACGCATTGGCCCGCTTCAGACGCACGGGCGATCCTCCCCCCTCCCACAGGTAGCGGTCGATCGTGGCCCCGGTCGAATCGCGGTCGTACACGCTGTGGGTGAAGCCGACATTGACCGGAAACCGCCCGGCCAATGTGGTGAAGCCCGACCCGCTGATGTCGCTCCATCGGATGGAATCCGCCTGCAGGTTGTGGCTCGCCCGGAGCGATAGGTTGTCGATCAAGCGAACCTTGCGGACCTCCCCTTCTCGGTCGCGGATCTTGGCTTCGAGGTTGTTGTTCAGGGTGAAGTTCAATGCCCCCTGCGCTCCGATGTCCGCCGGGGTATAAAGTCCGGGAGCGAGCGGATCAAAGACCTCCAGGATGCTGCCGTCGAGGCCGACGACCGTGTCCCGCCGCTGGAAAGCGGGGTTGTAGCTGAATCCGACCTGGGGCGTGATGACGTGCCGGATGGCACGCAGCCGGCCCTCCCCGCGGTTGTTGAACGTGCCGTAGAATTTCGTGTTCGCGCTGACACCCAGCCGCCAGTCGCCATCCGTGTAGAACCCACGCAGGGTGTCGGTCACCACGCTGTCCGGCACGTCGGGGCTCACCGCCTTGTCGAGGGCGGCGAAATTCCAGTAGCCGTTGTAGGACACATTGGGCGTGAAGCTGACGAAGCCCGCCTTGATCTGGGTGGAGGCCGTGGCCGTGTGCCGGACCCCAGCCGTGGCCCGCTCGATCAGGCCCGCGAGCCCCTCGTCAAAGAGGGTGCTGTCCGTCCCGCTCACCTTCTGTTCCGACTTGAGCGCATAAGTCACGCCGATCCGGTCATACCACTTGCGCGTGACCGCATCCGGGGCGAGCAGCCGAGACAGCGGCAACTCGAATCGGCTGACGTTGATGCCGAGCGAGGGCACGACGAGGTCCACCCGGTTCGTGCTGCTGTTCTGATTGTGGCGCGCCGTGGCCGTGATGCTGATCGGCTTTCCGGGAATCGAGGCGTTGTAGTTGATGCTCGAGGAGAACGAATTGGACAGGAAATCCTCCTGCGAACTGTTGAGCTGCGATCGGAAATTCCCACTCGAACCGAAGTTGACGTTGGCATTGAACCGGCCATTGGGCCTCGCCTTCGGGTCCTGGCTGTGGCTCCAGCGGACAAAGAACTCGGTGCGTCGGGTCGCTCCGGGGTCGCCCGCGGTGCCACCCGAAACGATGCTCGACCGAGACAATTGGAGGTTGCCATTGAACCGATACCGATACCGGTACTGCGCCGTCCCTGCCAAGCGCCAGGTACCGCGGCTGTATAGGTCCCCCTGGATGCGGGCGTCCCAATGCTCACCCAACGGCTCATACCAGCCGAGATCCTTGATGAAATATCCCAGCTCGCGCCCGTTGCCGAAGCTGGGGAAGATGAGACCCCGGCTCCGCTCCTGCTTCTGGGGGAACCAGAAGAACGGCAGGCCGATGGGCAGGGGAATCTTCCGAACCTTGACGTACATCGGACCGCTGATCACCTTCTCGTCCGGAATCAGGAGACCGCGGGTCAGGTGGAAATGGAAATGCGGGCGCTCCGCATCGCAGGTGCTGAACATGCCGCCCCGCAAGAAGATGCGCCCGTCCGGGAACCGCTTGGCCCGTTGGGCGTGAAAGGTCAATTCCCCCTCCTTCGTCACAGCCTGTCGGCTCAGTCCCTTCCGGCTGTCCAGGTCGTAGCGCAAGCCTTCTTGCGTGAACGACTTGCCGCCCTGGGTAAACACCGGTTTGCCCTGCAACGCCCCGGTGCTGTCCGGCACCCCGGCCGCCTCGATGATGCGGTCGCCGGCGAAGTAGTCCACCTCCGCGGCCGTAAGCTCGATGCCGGCGGTCTCCACCTTGGCCTCGCCGTGCAGGGCCACCTGCTCCTCCCGGACGTAAAAGAGGATGCTGTCCGCCGCCGAATAGACGATGGGATCCTCTCCACTCGGTCGCAAGGAGTCCGGAGGCGCCAGCCATTGTGCAACGGACAATGGCTCCGCTCCGGCCGCCGTACCGCGCTGCGCGGAGTCGGGGCGGCTGCGGAGGACGAACCCTGGCAGGTGGGCCGCATCGGGTGCGCCATCCAAGGGGTGGTCGCCGAGGGCGGCGAGATCGGAGAACCGACCGGATGGGGCCGAGAACAAGGCAATGGACTGCAGGCCGGCACTGTCGAGCGCCATGCGGATTTCCGTGCAGGCCGCCCGGTTGGCTTGGGGAAGCGGCAGTGGCAGGCTGTCCGCCCGAGCCTGGGCCTCGGCGACAGTATCGGGCTCGGCGAAATAGAGGGTGCGCCCGTTGCCCACCATGTTCAGAGTCTCCAGACGACCGTCAGCAAACAGGCCGTCAAGGTCCCGGCCAGTCAACTGATGGTGGAACTCCCGACCCGCAGGACTGGCCACGAAGGCGTGGCCTCGGACCTCGAGACGTTCCGGCGCCCCGTCCGAGAGGAACAGCCGCACGGAATCCCCGGTCAGCTGGTCCGGACCGTTCCACATGACGGGGTTCCCTTCGAGGTCCATCCTCCCCGCCTCCTCGGACCAGGTCAGGCCGTCCGCCGCCGCCGTGACCTCACCGAAATGCAAAGCGGTCCCCGATCGGGCCTGGAGGGACCGACCGTCGGGTCCATCGGCGATGTCCATTTCCGGGGCCGACACGCGAAGGGGGTCCTCTCCGTCGTAGAGCCAGGCCACTGCATTTCCTTGGAGCGCCACGTCGGACCCCATGTCTCCGTCGGCATCCGCCCGATTGAAGCGGACCGTGTCGGCCACCAGCCGATAGGTGGTGGCGGTGTCGCGCAGGACGACCTCCCCGAAGGCCAGCCCGAGACTGTCTCCCATCACCAGGCTGTCCGCCAGCACCACCAGGGCACCATCGCGGAAGCGGGCCCGAGTCGAGTCCCCTCCGACAAACCAGCCCGTCTCCGATTCCATGGACCAACGCCCCCGCGAACAGGCAATGCCCCCGCCGGGGTGCATCACCTCGGCCTCCACGGGAAGGTCGAGACGCCGCCCCTCGGGACGGTAACGCACGGTTTCCGAGCGAACCTCCACCGTGTCGACCGACATCGTGACGGCCCCATTGAATTCCATGGTCCCCGCCTCCCGGTCATACCATCCGGACCGGCTTTCGATGCGCTCCGTTTCGGTGGTCACCACCCCTCCCCGCCCGAAGCGGGCCAGGCCGGAACGGAAATCATACGTGGTGCGCTGGGTGGTCAGGGTCCGGGGCTCCAGGGGGTCGGTGGAATCGACCAGCTTGACTTCGCGGCCGGTCATCCGGCCCAGTCCGCTGTCGGGCACCAGCTCCAGCACCTCCCCGGTCAGAACGGCGGGACCATCCGTGGCCTCGACGCGCCCCATCAGGCGGAATCGGCCGGTCGGATACCGCCACGCACTGTCGCACACGACCTCGGCCTCGCCCACGGAGAGAAGCACATCGCCCACCAGCCGCTGGGCCTCGACGATGGCCGGATCCCGGCTGATTTCCGAGGCGCGCCGAATCTCCACCTCGATGGACTGCGCCAGGGTGATGAAGGGCAGGACCAGAAGGCCCCATGAAAGAAACACGCGTCGGACCGCGTTGTCCATGTGGGCAACAACGTGGAATTCGTCCTGTCGGTATGCGGTCTGGTTTGCCAACAACGGGCGGCGAAAATTCCCGGCACATCCGCGCCTGAATGCCCGTCAAAGCTAGATAGTTTCACTCCTCGAATGGCGTCGACCCACACCCTCCTTTCCCACAGACCGGCCCGGGCCGGAAGACGGTGGAAGACCGCGGTCTTCGGCGCCTGTGCGGCGGTGCTCGTCGCGGGGAGCGCCTTTCACCCGCCGGCCGAACCCGCCATGACCGTGGTGATCGACGCCGGACACGGCGGAAAAGACCCCGGCAACCTGGGAACGGGCCGGTACCGGATTGCCGAAAAGGACATCACCCTGGCGGTGGCCAAGAAGACCGCCGCCTACATCGAAGAGCGCATCCCCGGGGTCCGCGTCATCATGACCCGCACGGACGACACCTACCCCGAACTCTCCGACCGGGTGCGAATCGCCAACGAGGCCGAGGCCGACCTGCTGCTGTCCATCCACTGCGACAGCTTTGAGAAATCCTCGGTCACCGGCAGCTCCACCTTCGTGATGGGCTTGGACAAGAGCGAAGCCAGCCTGCGCGTCGCCGCCCGGGAAAACGCGGCCGTCTACCAGGAAGCGGACACCCGCGGCTTCGATCCGGACGACCCCGACACCTTCAT
>WTID01000187.1:0-2713 GCA_011522855.1 Flavobacteriales bacterium | reverse complement strand
GCCTTCCGGGACTACGCCAAGCAGTGGTTCAGCCTCGAGGCCGCCGTGCAGGAGGCCAACGAATCCATGCCGGACCCCCGTGCGCCGGTGGAAGGCCAACTGGACGGGGCCGCCAAGACCGAGAACGGGACCGATGCCCCAACCGCCACCCCGGTATGGCATGCTGCCCTCTCGGCCGCGTGCGGCGGGGACGCCCTGTGCTTTTCGGTCCAGGCGGCGAGCAACCGCCGCGGCGGCCCACTTCTCGGACCCGATGGAATCGAGGTGCCCCACGCCATGAAACAACAGGTTGGCCCCGTGTACAAGTACAGGGTCGGGTCCTCGGAATCCTATGCGGAAGCCTGCCGGATGCGCGATACCTTGCGTCAGAATGGCTTTCCCGACGCCTTCGTCGTGGCCTTCGAGGATGGACAACGGATTCCACTCGAAGCCGCCCTGAAGAAGGCCCGGAACTGACCCGATCCACGCATGCAGAAAGGCAGGGAAATCAAGGTAGGTGTGCTCGTCCTCTTGGGCGGAGTCCTGCTCGTGCTCGGCGTCAATTACCTCAAAGGGTTCAATCCACTCGGCAATGGCCGCGAATTCCACGCGGTCTACGAGCGCATCGACGGACTGGCCGTGTCCAACCCCGTCGTGGTCAACGGCTTCAAGGTCGGACAGGTCGCGGCCATCGACTTCGATGCGCGCGGCTCTGGCGCTCTCCACGTCACCTTCCTCATCGAGCAGCCCAACCTGCAGCTCCCCGACGACACCAAGGCCCGGATCGTCTCCAACGACCTGTTCGGCACCAAGGCCATCGACCTCATCGCGGGACGCAGCGTGGAGCTGGCCCAGGTTGGAGACACCCTGCCGTCGGAAATTGAAATGGGCATCGCCGAATCCGTCAAGCAGGAGCTCATTCCACTTCGCCAACGGACCGACCAGCTCATCGCCGGGGTCGACGAGATTCTCCTCAATCTGCAGACCGTCTTCCAGGACAGCGCCACGCAAGGCCTGCCCAAGGCTTTCGAAAGCATCCAGCGCACGATGGAGAACCTGGAGAGCACCTCCCGGACGCTCGACCTCACCGTTGAAGAGAACCGGACGGCCCTGAATGGCATCGTCAACAACATGGAGCAGCTCACCGGCTTCATCAACGACCAGCAGGGCAACCTCTCCAACGCCCTGGGCAACTTCAGCCAGATCTCCGATTCGCTGGCCAGCCTCGAGCTCGCTTCGACGCTGCGCAAGGCCGACGCCTCCATCGCCGAACTGAACCGCCTCCTCGAAGGGCTAAATGCCGGAGAAGGCAGCCTCGGCAAGCTCCTCAAGAGCGACAGCCTGCACGACGGATTGATCGCCACCAACAAGGAACTCCAATTCCTCCTGAACGACCTGTACCTCAATCCGCAGCGGTACGTGCGCGTTTCCGTGTTTGGAGGCAAGGAAAAGCGGAAATTGAGCGAAAAGGAACTCGAACGCTTGCAGCGCCTGATCGACGCCGAACTCGACGAGCGCGAAGCCGGCGGGAACTGATTCAAGAACCGCGCATGCCCCATTTCATCGGACAATTCGCCTTCGCCCTCTTGCTGGGCACCGCGGTCTTCCTGTTTGCCCGCCGGATCGGCACCATCCGCCGCAACATCCAGCTGGGCCGCGACATCGACCTGACCGACCGGCCGGGAGAACGGTGGGCGACCATGGCCCGCGTCGCCATGGGCCAATCCAAGATGGTGGTCCGCCCCGTGGCCGGGGTCATGCACATCCTCATCTACGTTGGCTTCATCCTGATCAACATCGAGGTCCTCGAGATCCTGTTTGACGGCCTGTTCGGCACGCACCGCGTTTTTGCCCCCTTCCTGGGCGGGCTCTACGACGTGATGATCGGGGCCTTCGAATGGCTCGCCCTCGGCGTACTCGTCGCCTGCGTGGTCTTCCTCGTCCGCCGCAACGTGCTGCCCATTGCCCGATTCCGGAGCCCCGAAATGGACGGGTGGCCGAAGAACGACGCCAACATCATCCTCGTTGTGGAGGTGCTCCTGATGTTCGCCCTGCTTTCCATGAACGCCGCCGACGCCATCGCGCAGGCCCGCATCCTCGAAGGCGTCTGGACGGACCCCCACCACTACATCGCCGCCGGGTCCTTCCCGGTGAGCCAGTGGCTGGTGCCCCTGTATGAGGGCTTTTCCGACGCGGGCATCGTCGCGCTGGAGCGGGGCGCCTGGTGGTTCCACATCGCCGGCATCCTCGCCTTCCTCGTCTACGTCCCCTACTCCAAGCACTTCCACATCTTCCTCGCCTTCCCCAACACGTGGTACAGCGACCTCACCCCGTCCGGCCGGCTCGACAACATGGCCGCCGTGAAGAAGGAAGTGGACCTGATGATGTCCGGCGACCCGTTCGCCGCCCCAGCTGAACCCGCTGGGGATGCTCCCGCCGAGCCCGCGCGGTTCGGGGCCAAAGACGTGCAGGACCTGACGTGGAAGCAGTTGATGGAAGCCTACAGCTGCACCGAGTGCGGCCGGTGCACCTCCGTCTGTCCCGCCAACGCGACTGGCAAGCTGCTCAGCCCGCGGAAAATCATGATGGACACCCGCGACCGGGTCGAAGAGGTCGGACGCGCCATCGATGCCGCCGGCGGAAGCTGGGGCCAAGGCGATGGCAAGGCCCTGCTCGGCGACTACATCAGCGAGGAGGAACTGTGGGCCTGCACCAGCTGCCAGGCCTGCGTGGA
>WTID01000044.1 GCA_011522855.1 Flavobacteriales bacterium | reverse complement strand
CCATCGAAGCCACCTTCTACACGGATGTCGCCTCCCACTATGCGGTGCTGGAGGTGAGCGAGTCCGCCAGCGATGCGGAGGTCAAGAAGGCGTACCGGCGGATGGCCATCAAGTTCCACCCGGACAAGGTGGGCGACATGGGGGCGGATTACCAGAAGCAGGCCCGCCTCCGCTTTGATCGCATCCAGGAAGCCTATGAAGCCATCAAGAAGCAGCGGGGGATGAAGTGACCCACCCCCACTTGCCCCAAGAAAAAAGCCGGACTTCGCAGTCCGGCTTTTTCGTGTCGTTCAGGGAATGGCATCACTGGCGGATGACCGGCAGGCGCCATTGGCCCTCGCCATCCGTCAGGCGCACTGTGTAGTGTCCGGGTGCCACCGGCCCCAGATCGAGGACGCGGCGTCCCGTCGTCTGGCCCATCCACTGCTCGGAACGGACCAGGCGTCCACTCGCGTCGCGCAACTCCATCGTCAGGTCTTTCTGCTCGGCCCCGAGATCGAGGTCTAGGCTGAGCTCGCCAGTCGTCGGCACCGGGAAGACGCTGACCGCGTTGAGTCCGTCAATCTGGCCAACACCGACGGGGTTGGTCACCGTCACCGTCAGGGGCACCCGCTCGGAAGCGCATCCCACCGCGTCGACCGACACCGTCCAATCGTAGAAGAAGTAGTAGTAGTTCTGACTGTTGGCCCCGTTGACACTCGTGCCGGTGATGGCACCGAAGTCACCAAGCGCATACGGATAGTCGGGGTCGGACCCGATGCCATCCCGCCACAGTTGGGGATTGTCATCCGTGCTCCGCAGTCCATAGCCGGATCCCGCCGGCACGTAGAAGCCCAATTCGACGACGCTTTCGCCATCGGGCACGTCCACGGTCAGGCTCTCCACCTGTCCACCAAACTCGTCGACGAGGACGATGGTGCGGTTGCCCGCCCCGTTGGCCCACACCCGGACGCTCTCGATGGTCAGGCCCTGATAGGCGTCAAAGACCAACCAGAACCCGGAGTTGGTGTGGTGCTGGCCATTCTCCTCGTCGCGCTCGGACTTGGCGCCTGTGCCCATCGTGCCGGGATTGGCGGATTCACTTTCGACCCAGAAGGTCGTGGTGGCCCCGACGTAGACCGGAACGTCCGGACCGGCGCCAAAGGGCAGGATGTCGTCCTCGTTCTCGTACCACAGCAGGTTGTCTCCCGTCGCATTGAGCGACACCTCGGCCGGATTCTCGATGGTGATGTCCTCGGTGGCAGGGGCCGCCGGAATCGGGTAGACATCGACCGAGATCTCCTCCCCCACGTTCTCGTTGCCACAGGCATCGGTGAAGGTCAATTGGAAGGTGCCGGAGGCTCCGACCTCAATGGACTGGGCTTCCACGCCGACGTTCCAGCTGTACGTCCCATCCTCCGGGCCGCTGAGGACCACGGTGCCCCCCTCACAGAATCCAAGCTGGCCGTCGATGGTCACCTCAGGAACGGTCGGTTCGAGCACCTCGATGGTGACCGGATCCGACGTGAAGCTGCATCCGGCCTCGTCGGTCAAGGTCACCGTGTAGGTGCCCGCCTCCATCACTTCGATGGAGGATTCGGTGGCGCCATTGCTCCATGCCGTCTCGAATCCGTCGAGGGTCGTCAGGGTCACGGACTCCCCGGGGCAGAGGATGCCGGGCGCGCCGGACTGGCTGATGGTGGCGTCGATGAAGCAGAACGGCGGCAGGACGATGTCGTCGATCCAGCAGGCGTCGGCTCCCCCGGAGATGATGTTGTCCTTCTCGTAGGACCACGTGATGGTGTGGAAGCCGGCGGTCAGTTCGAAGGCCTCCTCAGCCCAATCGAGCTCACCGGACCACTCCGCCACCTGGGCGCCATCGATGTACATCCGCAGGTAGTCCCAACCGTCCTCGGTGGACACCCGGCGGGCAAACGTAAGCTCACCGTCCCCCAGGAATTCAAGGGAAATCGTCAGGGCCGTGCTCTGGTTGTCGCCGATGTCGCCGCTCTCCATGCAGAAGTCACCCTGATAGGGGTTGTTGGTCGAGACGAACCAGTCCTCGTTGCCTTCGTAAGCCCACGGGAAGCTCTGGTCATCCCCGGTCTCCCAGGTTTCCATGATCAGGTTGATGGGCTCAAAGAAGTCCGCCGTGGTGAGGTACAGTTCCGGATTGTCCGGTCCGCTGGTGTTGACCGCGAAGGTGATCGGCAGCAGTCCGCCAAGGCCGGCGTCCTCGGCCACGGTGACCGGGTAGGACATCGCAAACGACCCGCCAGGCTCGATGAGGTCCATCTCGTAGTTCCCATTGAACCACATGGATACATCCGGGTGGTCGAACGCGAGGATGCCCACCGCACCCGGCGCTCCATCGTGGCCGTCGTTGACGATGGTGAAGACGAGGTTGGCCTCCTCCCCGCTCTCGAGGATGCCGTTGCCGCCGTCCTCGACGATGAGGTCGACAATGGTGAAATGGGGGGCGTTGAGGGTCACGGGGAAGGACGTCGCCCACTCGTTTCCGTCGGCGTCGGTGATGAGCACGTCGAACATGGCCACATGCTGGTCCATCACACCCGGAACGACGTCAAAGGCGAAGCCGGACAGCGTCAGGGAGCCGTCGGCGTCGATGTCGCCAGCGGATTCGGAGCCGTCTGTGATCGTCACCCACGGATCGACCGTGCTGATGGACACCATGACGTCCGTGGCGGTCTCGATGCCCACATTGGACAGGTCGAGCTCGAGGTCGATGCTCTCCCCCTGGTCGACGTTGCCGTCGTTGTCTCCCGTGGGGTCGAAGGCCGCGTTGCCGCTGCTCAAGACGTAGGGACCATCGGCCGGAACGGCTTGCACCATCGCCTGGTAGGGAATGGTGTTGTAGGCCGTGCCCGTGACCATGTAGTCTCCCGGGACGGAGATGGGCTCGGTCAGTTCGATGGTGGCGATGCCATTCTCCACAAAGCCCGTACCGAGAATCTGGTCCCCCTGGGTGAAGGCCACGTAGGCGCCCTCCACGGGGCAACTGACCTCGATGGACGGGGTGCCGAGGAAGTAGACCTCCTGGTGGGACAGGGCGAGGGTCTCAGGGAAGGCCGTGCGGAGCACGACCGTCGGATCACCGAAGATGCACCAGGTGTCCATCATCTCTTCTCCCCCGCCACCGTAGCTGTCGATCATACCGGAGCAGCCGTGGGCCACAATGGAGCCGAAGGTGTGGCGGATCTCCACCTCGCCGTCTTCGACCACGAGATCGGTCATCTCGTCCTGACCCCGCATGGGCGGTGCCCAGCTCTGGAGCACGCTGGAGAAGGCGCCGCCGATGCCGCCGGCCGGTTCTCCGTTGGACGTGTGCTTGATCCACACCTCACCGAAGCAGTCGCCGGACCCTTCGCCTTCGTCGAAGTCCCCAACGCAGCAGGCCACAGGCACGAAGAAGCCGTACATGCCGTTGTTGGTGGTCTGGCCGATGGCGTTGATGTCGAAGCCGCTGGAGGCAATGCCACCGTGGTACCCGTGGCCGGTGTAGTTGATGAAGGACAGCCCCTTGTTGACCAGCTCGACCATGTCGTTGGCGTTGGGGTTGCCGGCCTCGTCTGCGGTCTCCCCACCGGTTGGACTGTTGCCCCCTTGGCTGCCGTCATAGAGCTCCCAGACCTCCTGGAAGTCGTAGTCGATGAGCTTGTCCTTGATGGCGTTGAGGTGCTGCCAATCGCTTTCGCCGTTGTCGCCGATGCCGGCGCCCTCGTTGGACCCGATGCCCACGGCGATGTTGAACCACTCCTCGCCGAGGAACGGATTCTTCTCGTACTCCAGGGTGCGTTCGACCAACGTCTCCATCTCGTCCACGTCGTGCACGAGCAGGCGGCCGACAAAGAATTCCGGGTAGTGGTCGTCCCCCTCCACATAGGCGTAGCAAGGGTCGCAGTATCCGGTGCCACCACCATTGGTCACGAGGGTGGCCGGCACCTGGTCCTCATCGCCCGCGAGGATCACATGCGTCAGCCCCTCGTTCAGGTATTGGTCGGCGAGGAAGTCCTTGATGGCCTCGTAGTCGTCCCCGAAGTCGTCGGCATACACGACCTCGGTCTCGAGGCCCTTCTCGATCTTCCACTGGATGAGCGGCGCGAGCACGTCGTCGTACATCGCATCCGTGACCACGACAACCTTGCCGTGCTCCTCGATGTAGTCGTACCGCTCCTCGCCTTGGGCGGCATTGAGGAATCGGCGCTGGAGCTGGTCAGCAAATTCCGCTGAGACGCGGGGCGGGGCCGCCGTCGGATTGACCGGGGCTGCCTCCGTCTCCACGATGCGCACGGTGATGGACGTGTGGGCGCGCAGGATCCGGGTCACCGGGTTGTATTGGAACGGGAAGGCCCAGATGCTCTGGCCCCGAACGCCGCGTTGGACGAAGGGGGTCCGCAGCGAGGCGGCCATCTCCGGATAGAATGCATCCTGACTGTAAGCAGGGCCCTCCTCGTAGGGCACGGTGGCCGGGTCCACGTTGCGGTAGAGGTTGCCCTTGCTGGGCACCACGTCGACCTCGGCCAGGTCGACAAATTCCGTCTCGAGAATTTCGAGGGCCGTACCCACGGCCGCATCGATCATCACGGTGGCATCCACCTTGGACAGGTCCGGCGCCCCGGCGCGGAGCAGCGGGGTGTCCTCCAGGACCCGGGGCAGGATGGCGACCCCGTCCGGTGTGGTCACCTCATGCAGGATGGGGTCGGAGAAATCGAATCGGACGACAATGCCCCCGTGGTCATCGGACAACAGGGTCGCATTCTGGGCGGACCCGAAGGTCACGGTTCCCATCAGGAGAAGCAGCGCGAGCAGCGCCTTGGAGTGCAATGTGTGCATGGTTTCTTCTTGGTGCAGGTCAATGGACCATCAGTCGCTCGAGGCGACCACCTCCCGTCCATTGGAGGAGGTACATCCCAGGGGGCCACCCTGCCGTCGACAGGTGCCAACGGCCTTCCGACCATTCCGGAATGCAAGACAACAACCTCCCATCCGGGGTCAACCGTTGCATGGTCGGAAGGGAGTTTCCATTGGGGGGCATGGACAGGACGATGCGCTGCCCGGAACGGCATGGATTCGGATGGAGGTCGACGGTGGGGGAAGACGTCAAGGGGACGGCGTTCACCCCTCCATTGCGCAGGTCGAACCAAACGTTAATCAGCGCGTCCGGATTGTCCGTCGGCCACACCCAGAAATGCAGGAAACAACTCCCTTCAATCTCGAGGGCATTGACGATGAGCTTGAGGAATCCGGCGCCGCCCTCCGGCATGGGCAGCATGTCGGCATCGGAAGGAACCCCGGTGTAGCATTCGCCAAGGTCACAGAGGTTTACATCCCACCCCTCGGTCCATCCCCCGTCGATGTATCGCCAGGTGAGGCCGAGCGAATCCGCCGTCTCATTCGGGAAATCAATTTGGAACATGCGGGTGAGGCTGTCCGTGGGGAATTCCGCCACCAGGCTGTCCGTGGGCTCGATTCCGAACTGGGCATGCAGGACAGTCGGGACCCCTGCGCACAACAGAAGAGACATGGCCATCTCGATGGGGGTCAACCGCATGCTCCGAAGTTACGGAGTTCCCCCTGTCGGCCGGCCGAACAGGTCCGCCATCCTCTCCGCACGGTACGCGAAGAGCGACTCGATGCTGCGGCGCACCCAGCGCCCGGCCACCCGGGCGCCGAGCCGTCCCATCGGCAAGCGATAGGTCAGCTCGTCCACGACAAGGCACCCCCCATCGATCGGACGGAATTCATGGCGGTGGTTCCATTCGGAAAAGGGACCGCTCAGCTGGATGTCGCGGAACCAGCCCATTCCCTGAGGGCCGGCCGGGGGGTGTACCTCCTCAATCCGTGTGAGCCATCCGGTTCGGATGCCAGGCACCGGGGACACCGAAATCCGAACCTCCAAACCAGGATGCAAGGGGGTGTCCCCTCCCCGACCGATGCGCACGCGCTGCTCCGGCGGGGTCATGGTCACGAGGTTCTGGGCAGTCTGGAAAAAGGTCCACACCTCCTCCACCGGAGCGGACACAGCCAACTCGGATCGGAGGACGAACGGAGTCATTGGCACAAGGCATCCGCGGCCCAAGCGGCCATCAGCAGACCCGGTTTGGCCCCACTCTGAAAACCGAGGGATTGGATGTATCCGGCGGAAGCACTGAGCACCTTGTTGCTCGGATGGGCTGGATCGGTGTTGAAGTCAAGGTCAATCTGGGCCACCTCCACCGTGGTCTCCTCCCGCAGGAGGTTGGCGAGGTCCACGGATCGCTCAGTCTCCCCCCACAACTTGGTCCACAGATCGCCAATCTTCGGCACCTTTTCCTTGCGGTAGATCACATGCGCTCCGGAGCGGGGAAAACGAAACACCACCGTCGTGACATAAACGGTGTGGTTGCGGTGATTCTGGCTGTCACAGCCGACGTAGAGGGCGAATCGCGCCTCGCTGGCCTGCATTTCCCTGACGTAGTCGCAAACGTCAAAAGTCCGCCTGCCCCCCATGATCTTGAATCGCCGTGTTGATCTGTCACCCTCCATGCCTTCCCAAGATACCGAGGAGGAGGGTCGGACGTGGGCCAGAGGTGTGGGCCTTGTCCACAAGTTGCCAAGCAACCGCCCTGTCTGAAAATGGAAACACCCGCCGTTGCGGGTGCTTCTCTACGATTCACAACTGTGATTGACTTCCCGGAGGAAGTGCCTGTCAACCACGATTCCAATTTACACATTACAACCGAACAAAACAAGACTTAATCCCGTTTCGTCTATTTATTACATACTTCTGTCGGTAAATTGACCGCGTCAATCGACTGAACCTGACCGTTGGGACATTTACAAATCAGAGGAAATGAACCGCAGACACATCGCCTGCAATTCCTCCCGGCTGAAGGGCTTGGACATGTGCATGTCCACGCCGGCCTCCTTGGCGGCCTCTTTGTCGTGGTCAAAGGCAAAGGCACTCAGGGCCACGATTGGCGTGCGCCCCCTCTTTTCTTCTTGCTCCAGTTTCCTGAACCGGCGGGTGGCTTCCAACCCATCCATCTCCGGCATTTGAATGTCCATGAAGACCAGGTCGAACCGGCTACCGGTCAGCGCCTTCAGTGCTTCCACGCCGTTCTCCACACAGGTGACGTCCGCCTTCCATTTGCCGAGCAGGGACTGGATGAGGAATCGATTGACGTCGTTGTCCTCCACCACGAGGATCTGTCTTCCCTCGAGCATGGCGCTCTCGAGTTTCACGGGCTCGGCCGATGCATGAACGACCGGGGCCATGGCGAGAGTAAATCGGAACGAACTGCCCTGGCCCAATGTGCTCGTGACTGTGGCTTCGCCCCCGTGCAAGAGGCAGAGTTCCTTGACGATGGCCAACCCCAATCCCGTTCCGCCATGACGGACTTCCCGATTGGTCGCTTGACTGAACCGCTCAAAAACGGCTCCCAGATCCTCCTGGTCGATTCCCAGCCCCGAGTCCGTCACCTCCAGCACCAGACGATGACCGGTTTGCCCCTTCTCTTCGATGGACAGGCTGAGGCCAATGGTTCCGGAGTCAGTGAACTTGACCGCATTGCCCAGGCTGTTGATGAGAATCTGGGTCAAAATGGAGGGGTCCACATTCCAGCGGGTCCTGAGCTGGGCATCACATTGAATGTCGAGCTGGACGCCCTTCTTTTCGAGTTGGGCTTGGAAGATGGAGGCCACCCGCTCGGCAATGGGCTCGATGAGTGTCGGTTCCTTCCGACAGATTCGTTGGCCGGCTTCGAGTTTCGCCAAGTCGAGCATGTCATCGAGCAGCTCCTTCAAAAGGACACTGCCTCCCCGAATGGAACTGAGCAGATTGTCCTGTTCGGCATCGAGAGGGGTGTCACCGAGCAAATCCGCCATGCCCATGATGGCGTTCATCGGAGTGCGAATCTCGTGGCTCATCCGCGTCAGGAACTCCCGTTCGGCCTTCTCGGCCGCCCGGGCCTCGTCCCGTGATTCACGAAGGTTCTCCTCCACCATCTTCCGATTGGTGATGTCCTGGTGGATGCCCACCGAGCCAACGACCTCCCCTTCAGCATTGCGTTTGGGAACGCCACTGATCAACAACCACTTTCTCGCCCCATCGGCCGTGGTGATCGGCACTTCATACGCCCCTGCCTCTCCCGAATTCCGGGCCTTGGTCCGGTCGTCCATGTGTTGGATCTCCTCTCCCGAGAGGAACACGTCTGATGCCTTCTTCCCAATCAAATCAGATTCGGGATACCCGACAATCGAGCAGAACCGTTCATCCGCCCGAACAATCCTCTCTTGGGTGTCCACCTCGAGGATGCCAAGGGCCATGTTGGCCACGATGTCCTCATACCGGTTGCATTTCGCCTGAAGACGGCGCACCTCCCCCTGCAAGAACGCGAGACGTTCCCGGGGTCCCATTTCGTGGATGGAATCGACACTCATTGGGGGCAACAACAGGGTGGCTTCTTAAAGATACTGCTCATCCCCCCCCCATCTTCGTCAGACGGCCACCTCAATTCTGTGAAGACGCCCGATTTCATCCGATTCCTACTGTTTCTCCCCTGGGCCGGAGCCGTCCTGGCCCAGCCCGACCTGTCGGGATGGTCCTCCATGGTGTCCGCCTTCGAGGAATCCCCATGGGTTGCGGATCTCGAAGTCCTGGAACCGGGCTGCGTCCTCGACCCAATGAGGCCCGAACTCATCGTCGACGGCGTCCGCGGGCACAGCCCTTGGGCAGGTCGCCTCATCGCCGAACTCGAGGCCCTGCCCCTCGCCGAACATCACGCGGACCGAGCCTTGGACCGCGTGCTCGACAATGGCATGCTGCGCCTTCGGCTCGTCCAGGCGGCCTCGGACCGGCACCGACCGGCCATGGAATCGGCTCTCGCCGAAGCCGGCCTTCCAATTGAATGGGCCATCCTGCCCATGGTCCTGACCGGATGGGACGCCGCTTATTACGGGCCAGGGCGGAGGGCCGGAGCGTGGGCCATGGACCTGCCCACCGCGCTGTCGCTCGGGCTGGACATCCGCCGTGGATGGGATGAGCGTCATGTACCGGAACGGATGGCGCAGGCCGCCTGCCTGCGGATTGCCCAGGTCCGGGATCGGCACCCGGATTCCCCCTTGCAACAAGTGCTCTCCTTGGTCCGGGGCGGAAATGCAGGAAACTTCTTTGACGCGGACGCCCTCGACGCAGACCTTTTGGGATGGCTGCATCTGCTTCGCGTCATGATCCAGGTGGACCGCAACTTCCGCCGCGATCGGCTTCATGCCCTGTGGGCTTTGCGCGAGCGCGATTGGGTGCCGTTTCCGTGTGATGTTGAGGCCCCGCTGTATTTCAGTCATCACCGCACCACGGGCTGGGACCTGCGGTCCCTGCGCAGCGAGAATCCCTGGTTCACCACGGACTCCATCGGACGGACGGCCTCCCGCCCTTCGGTGCGGATCCGTCGGGAATGGCTGACCGCCTCCGATTCGGCGGCCAGTGCATGGTGCGGCGCCCAAGCGCCGAGCACGTCGGAATCCACTTGGGAGTACACCGTGCGTCCGGGCGATGTGTTGGGCACCATTGCCCGTCGGGTGGGTCTCCGAATCGACGACATCCGACGGTGGAACCAGATTGAAGGAGACCTCATCCGGGTGGGCCAGACCTTGAGCCTGCGTGGTGGCCTCCCGCCTGAACCCACCCAGCCCACCACGCCCGCTTCCTCCACCGACGCTGCAGCATGGAAGTGGCACACTGTCGAAGCCGGGGAATCCTATTGGTCCATTGCACGGGACCACCCGGGAGTGGACCTCGCCGACCTGCTCGACTTCAACGCCGTGGCGCCGGAAGACCTGCAACCGGGCATGCGCATCCGAATTCCCCTGCCGTGAGCGCCCCGGAATCCTCCCCGCGAGACGCCCGTTGGCGCCCCCTGATTGCGCTTCTTGCCGTCGGCGGAGCCTCGGCACTCCTCGTGTGGGCCTGTCCGGATGAAGGGTGGCACCTTGCCGGTCACACCGTGCGCATCGAAACGCCATCCGCCTGGAATGGCTGGTGGGCATCGGAGCCTCAGCCCACCATCATCCCCCGATGGAAACCAGAAGATGTCGAGGCCCTGCTCGAGCGATACGAGGAACAACTTTCGGCCATCGAGGCCCAGGACACCGTATACCCGACGCCCACGGTGGCGGACTCCAGCCTCCCGGCGACCCCGCCCCCCTTGCCCGACTCCTCCGCGAGCACCAGCGTGGCCGAGCCCCTGACCGATGGGGCCGCACCCTCCCCCTCTGCGCCTCCGGCGGTCGTCTCCGCGGCTCCAAAACCGAAGATCGTGGCCGAGCCGGACGGTCGCGACTGGATTCCCGGCAGCCTCCGCATCGGCATTCCTCCGGAGGAAGAGGCGGCATTCCACCGTCTGTTCAGCCAGCTGGACCGGGGAGAGCCGGTCCATGTCCTCCACTATGGAGACAGTCAGATCGAGGGCGACCGCATTTCCGGCACCATGCGGCAGCGTTGGCAGGAACGCTGGGGCGGGCATGGCCCGGGCATCCAGCCCCCGGTCCCTCTGGTCCAGAGCTTTTCCCTTCGACAGGCGCTCAGCGGTCCGTGGAAGCGCCACACCCGCTTCGGCCGCCGCGACTCCACAGACCTCGACGAGAACTACGGCCTGCTGACCAGCTACGCCACAGCGGACTCCGCCTCCGTTCCCTCCTGCATCGATGTGGGGCCCGAACGACGCAGTCCACCCTCCTTTGCCCGTTGGGACCGCCTCGACGTGTGGCATGACACGGTCCACACCGTCTGCGAGGTGCTTGTGGACGGTCTTCCAGTCGACACGCTCGAACCTGGCACACTGCCCGGTGTGCTGACCCTGCCCATGTCCAACATGGAACCCGGGGGCGCTCCCGTTCGACTGTGCTTCTCCGGACGACCTCCCCGTCTGTTCGCCCTGCACCCCGTCGGACAGGGCACCCAATGGCATTCGGTGGCCATGCGGGGCTCCTCCGGCACGTTGTTCCGGAAACTGGCCCGTGGCCCCTTCAGCACCCAGCTCAAGCGAGTGGATCCCGACCTCATCGTCCTTCAATTTGGAGGCAACACCGTGCCCTACACCCGGGATTCGCTGGCCGCGGCCCGCTATGGCGGGTGGTTCCGGCGCCAGATTGAGTTGTTTCAGGCCCTGACCCCGGAAGCCGCCATCCTGGTCATCGGCCCCTCAGACATGGCCGAGAAAACGGGCAGCCAATGGACGCCTTTCCCCCAGCTGGACGCGGTGCGGACCGCCATCCGAAACGCGAGTTTGGATGCGGGGGTGGCCCATTGGGACCTGCTTGACGCCATGGGCGGATTGGGCAGCATGCCCGCCTGGGTCGCCTCCGAACCGCCTTTGGCCGGTCCGGACCACGTCCACTTCACCCCCCGCGGAGCGCGTCAAGTCGGTGAATGGCTCGACCGGGCCTTCTGGGCCGAATTCAGACGGTGGGAACAGGGAGGACAGACCCCGGCGATGACCGGGATGAAGCGCCGCCCGTCCTCCTCCATTCCCCTGCAACTCCCCTCATCCGATGACCGCTGAGGTGCGCCGCCACATTCTCCTCGCCGTTTCGGCCCTCTGCCTCGCCGTGGGGCCGGTTGGCGCCCAGGACCGGTCGGCGAGCGAAGCCGAATCCGTGATGCGGGTGGCCGGGACCGCCGTGACCGACCCGCTCCGATCCGATGCCTTGGCCTTTCTGGGCGGTGAGGCCCCCAGCCTGACCGGGCAGGAACACCTCGCCCAATTCCTCGGTCACTTTCGTGACCTCCTGCTCGGGGGTCCGTTGGCCGAGGGGCGCAAGGCACTGTCCATCCTGCACTTCGGAGGATCCCATGTGCAAGCCGGTCGCATCGGGTGGACCTTCCGCAAGCGACTGTCGGAGGATCGGCCGGACCTGATCGTCAACCGGGGCATTCTCCCTCCCCACCGCCTGGCCGGTGAGAACGGCCCCCCGCAGGTGCGGTGGGCCAGTCGGGCCCGATGGACGGGCCAGCGCTCCGCTCACCGACGGCACGAAGGAGAATGGGGACTGACCGGCCTCGAAGCCTCGGCCCTCAGCGCCGACACGGTCAGACTGTGGAATGGAGAATCGCACGGCCCCGGATGCATCGCCAGGGTGGAGGTCCTGAATCCGCCCGGACACCACTGGGCGTGGGCGGACAGCGGAGCGGACACCCTGCTCCTGTGGACACCGGACAGCCTGGCGCGGCTGCACGGGGTCTGGGTGAAGGAGAAAGACGCCGCCCTGGTTTTTCATGATTTGGGGGGCAACGGCGCCAGCACCGCGGCCTGGTTGCGCCACCCCCACCTGGGTGAACAACTTGCCCGATGCCCCGCCGATCTCGCCATCCTCGCCTGGGGCATCAATGACGCGCACATGGCCCCCGACCGGTTTCGGGAACATCGGTTTGCCGAACGGTATGCCGAGATTATTCTCCGGCTCCGGGAGGCCCGGCCGGACATTGAGATCCTGCTCGTCACCAACAACGACAGCCATTACCGCAGGCGGCACAACCCCAATGCTGAACGGGTCCGGCAGACCATGGTGTCGCTATCGGACGAACTCGGCGTGGCCTGTTGGGACCTCTACGGCGCCCTCGGAGGGGCCCACAGCATCGAACGGTTGCGCGAGGAGGGCTTCGCCGCCACCGACCACCTGCACTTCAACCGGACCGGCTATGAACTCATCGGCGAGCTGCTGTACGACACCCTCGTGCGGGCTGCGCTCGACCACCCCCTGGCCCCATGATGGACTGGATGCACCTCCTCGACCATGATGCCAGCGCGCCCTGGACCTTCCTCGACTCGGGGTTCTGGGTGTTCCTCGTGGGCGTCCTCCTGGTGGACGGACTCTGGAACCGGGACCGCCAGCGGGCCCTCCGTCTCGGGTGGCTGCTCCTCGCCAGTCTGTTGTTCTACTGGAAGACCTCGGGCTGGTTCGTGGGCATCCTGGTGTTTTCCACCTTCAGCGACTACCTGATCGGACACAGGATTGCCCAGTCGGATTCGGATCGGGGCCGCAACGCATGGCTCGCCCTGAGCATCGCCCTGAACCTCGGCCTGCTCTTCTATTTCAAGTACACCTACTTCCTGACCGACGCATGGAATGGGGCCACAGGGAGCCACATCATTCCGAGAAACTGGCTCGCCGTGGGGGCCAATGCCGCGCTCGGCACGACCTGGTCGGTCGACCGCATCCTGCTGCCCGTGGGCATCAGCTTCTACACCTTCCAGACCATCAGCTACACGGTGGACATCCGACGGGGGCAGGTGGTCCCGTTGAACCGGCTGACCGATTTCGGATTCTACGTCTCCTTCTTCCCCCAGCTCGTGGCCGGCCCCATCGTTCGCGCCGCGGAGTTCGTGCCCCAGATCCTGAATCCCGGGCGGGTCACCAGAGCCACCGTGGGTCTCGCCGGTTTCTGGATGCTCAACGGACTGCTGAAAAAGGTGCTGCTGGCGGACTGGATTGCCGTGAACTTCAACGACCGGGTCTTCGCCGCCCCGGAAGCGCACAGCGGCTTTGAGATGCTGATGGCCCTCTATGGCTACTCCCTGCAGGTCTACGCCGACTTCAGCGGATACACCGACATGGCGATCGGCGTGGCCCTGCTCATGGGCTACCGCCTGCCGCAGAACTTCAACAGCCCCTACAAGGCCGACAGTTGCGGGAATTTCTGGAAGCGCTGGCACATGAGCCTCTCCGGCTGGCTCAAGGATTACCTGTACATCCCGATGGGCGGCAACCGCACTGCCTCCTGGTTCACCGCGATCAGTGCAGGCTTCCTGCTCACCTTCGTCGTCTTGCTTTCACCCGGTCTCACGACGCTGGGCTTCGTCGCCGGAGGCCTCCTCGGCGGTGGCATCGCCATGGCCCGCATCCCCCGGTTCAACCGGTGGGTCATCACCAACATCAACATCTGGATGACCATGCTGCTGGGCGGACTCTGGCACGGAGCGAGCTGGAACTTCGTCATCTGGGGCGGTCTGAATGGCCTCGGCATCACGGTCTACAAACTGTGGCGAACCGTCAGCCCATGGGAAGTGAAGGACCGCTTCTGGAAGCGCGCCGTGGCCGTCCTGATTACCTTCCACTTCATCACGTTCACCCGCATCTGGTTCCGGACGGCCTCTCACACCACTTGGGCCTCCTTCGGCACGGAGCACGACCTGCAGGCCGAATGGGCCTCAGCCAACCTTGTGCTCTCCCGCCTGACGACGTCCACGCCGGTTGCGGTGATCACCGAGGTGCTGGGCCACTACGGCCATGTCTTTGCGGTCATGGGGCTCGGGTACGCAATCCACCTGCTCCCCTCCCGGTGGAAGGAACGCTATCGGACCGCCTTCGTGCAGGCGGGACTCGGTCTCCAAATCGCAGTGGCCACCGCGGCCGTGGCGGTGGCGATGGCTGTCCTCGCCGCGGGCGGGACCCCCTTCATCTACTTTCAGTTCTGAACCACCTCGGGCTGGGCGGTGGACGCCACCTCGAGTCGCACGCCGTCGTAGGCACTGCAGTTCTTGTTGCTCCGGCTGCAACCGCTCGCAAACGCCAGCATCCAGAGGAGACCCATGAGGATGACCATGTGGCGCTGGAGTCGCACATGGCGCTCTTCACCGTTCTGGCCAGAGGGCTGTCCGTTCTTGCCGAGGGCAATCACACGGACCTTGGGGCGGTTCAAATCTTGCATGGCAGGGTGCCAACGAAAGTAAGGTCCGAATTGTTGTGTGCGAAAACGAGGTCCTCCACCGGAGGGCTCCAGATGTACTTTCGCGCCATGGAAGCCTCCTCCGAATCCCGCACGGAACAGCGGCTGCTCGATGCGAGTCTCGTGCTGCTCGTCGCCTACAATGTCCTGTTCGTGGCCGACATCCTGCTGGACTCCCTGCCGGACAATGCGGCCGCCCGGGCCATGGACTTCATCGACGCGCGGCGCGGCTGGATCACCCTCTTTGAGGCCATCGCCGCCGCCTCCCTGTTCATCGATCTGGTCGTGCGCTTCGATCACTACCAGGGGGGACGCACCTGGCGCATCGTTGGCGTGGCCATCATCGGAGCGGGCTTCATCTTCAAGGCGTTCGCCTTCTATCTGAACTCCTCCTACCTCGAGTGATTCCCAGCATCAATCGTCCCACTGATACTCGAAATCGGCATCCTCGAGTCGATCGGGTCGGGCCTTCCAGGCGGTGAACCGCTCCCGGGTCCACAGTATGAACTCATACTGGGTCAAGGCCTTCAACACGGCCTCGCCCGGATCCATGAACTCGACGAAGTCATCGAATTGACCGGGCTTGAGATCCACGATCTCGTAGTCCACATACTTGCCCAAGAGTTCCTTGAGGAGGTCCCGCCGCCGATCCTCGTTTTCGAGCCGGGCCACCTCCCGCTTGCTCCGCTCCATCCGATTGAACTGCTCATAGAGGAAGGTGATGGGGCTGGTGAGGGCATCAATGCCACTGGTGCGGTGCTCCTTCTCATCGTACCCGAGGGCCTCGATGTCCCGTACGATCTCCCCCAGATCCCGGGGCGCGATGACCTCCGCCGTGGACACCTCCACGATGATGCGGGCGAGGTGGATGGACCAGCTGAGGGCGTCGGGCACGCTGTCCTCCGGCACAAGGCGGGTGACGGTGCGGAACCCAATGGCCGCGAATTGCAAGGTGTCCCCGGCCCCGGCATCCAAAGCAAACCGTCCACTTGCGCTACCGAACCTCCCCTCTCCGGTGGACCGGTTTACAATCATGCACCCGGGCAGGCCCCGTCCATCCGGACCGAGCACCTCACCGGAAAGCGACACCCGGCGACCGGATTCGACGGTCGTCTCCTGGGCCTGCGCGCCGCATGGTACCATCAGCAGCCCACACCAGAGCATCCACGGAACCAGGAATCGGACAGGTTGGGAATTCACAGGGCCAAACTACCGCTAACTTGGGAGCGCCATGGCCAAAGACCCTGAAAACGAAGCGAGGTCGAGGGCACTTCGGAACATCCGCAGTGCCAAGGCCCGACCGGTCCGGGATGCCGCCGAATGGGCGGCGGCCATCACTGAAGGAGACCGGACCGCATTGGCCCAGGGAATCAGCCTCATCGAGAGCCGTCGGGAATCCGACCGGCCCGCCGTGGAGGCCCTCCTTCAGGCCATGCCGGCCCCTCCTCACCCCACCCGGCGCATCGGCATCACGGGCGTGCCGGGTGTGGGCAAGAGCACCTGGATTGAAGCCGCCGGCAACGCCCTGCTCGAGCGCGGCCACCAGGTCGCCGTCCTCGCCGTCGATCCCTCGAGCAGCCGAACCGGAGGGAGCATGTTGGGCGACAAGACGCGGATGGAATCGCTGTCCCGGCACCCCCGGGCGTTCGTTCGGCCTTCTCCGGCAGGCGACACCCTCGGGGGCGTGGCGCGGGCCACGATGGAAACCATCCAACTCTGTGAGGCCGCGGGATTCGACCGCATCCTGATCGAGACGGTCGGGGTCGGCCAAAGCGAAACGGAAGTCCGCCGGATGACCGATGCCTTCCTGCTGCTGATGCTGCCGGGAGGAGGCGACGGCGTGCAAGGCATCAAGAGGGGCATCCTCGAATGGGCGGACGTGGTCATCATGAACAAGGCGGACGGCGCGGCCGAGCAGATCGACTTGGCCCGTTCCAGCCTCGCCGCATTCCGTGGAGCCTTGGCCCTCATGCAGGCGCCTCCCGAAGGCGCTCCTCCCCTGCTGGGCCTCGGGTCCGGGCTGGACGCACAGGGGGTCGGAGACTGGGTGGACCGAATCGAAACCCGCCTTACTGAAGCCGTTGAAAACGGAAGCTTTGAGGCTCGACGACGCCGGCAGGACCTCGACGCTTTGGATGCCCTGCTCGATCGTGAAATCCTGACGCGGGCCAAATCAAAACCGGGATTCGAGGCCGCATGGAAACGCCTGCAAAGTGAATCCCACCGCACACAAAGTGCGGCGTTTGACGCCCTCCGACGCCTGTTGGACAGCCTAGATTGAGGTCCACCTCATCGACTGTCTGCCGTGTTGCTCATCGTGCTCATCCTGTTGCCCTGGATGTTGATTCCCGCCCTGCTGTTCGCTGCGCGACCGGTGGTCACCGGAACGTCCACCGGGGAAGATGTGCCCTCCCCTCCCGTGAAGTGGACTCCCCATCCGGTGGAGCATGTCCCCTTCCGGTTCCAATGGCTGACCAGCCTCTCCCCCATTCTCGGCCTCCTCCTTCTGCTCGGCGCCGGCATCCTGGGGCGCGATCCTTCCGCTTGGACCGTGCTGATCGGCATGCTCCCCTTGCCTCTGCTTCACCGGACTGCCTGCACCGCCTGCCGCTCCCTGGCGGCCGAGGAGGCCCGTGCATCCCAGGAAATGGCCTGGATCGTCTGGCGAAGAGGCAGCATCCAGGACGGCATCATGCGCGCCCGGGAACACGAAGCCATGGACCGCCGGATGCGGCGCTGCCGTTCGACCCTGCTCCTGTCGCGGGATGATGGAGACGATGTCGACCACCTGTTCCGCACGCTGGAGTCCGTGCTGGCGGCTCCCGACATGGACCGACATGCGTCAGCCGCCCTCGTCGGCGGGATGGCCACCCACCTGCGCCACGTGTTCATCGAGCGCGACCGGGACGATGTGTCCTTCGGGGAAACGGCCGGCCACATTGCGCGCTGGGCGCGCTGGCTGAAGGACATGGGGGCCGGAACAATCGACATCGTGGGGGCACCAGAGCCCGGGTCCGCCCTCTACGCCCGAAAGGTGCCATCCACCTTGTTTCTCGGAATGGCTGAACGGATGGGCATCGCCCTTCTCGAACACCCGAAGACCCAGGAGGTCCAATGGGCATGGAGCCTCGAGGAAGACCGGGTCCGGCTGTCCACCTCGGGCGGACCGATGACCCCGTGGTCCGAGCAAACCTGCAAGGATTGGGACGCGGCCTTCATGTTGCGACACGGCGGAATCTCCCATGCCGGTGGTGCCTGGCATTTCGAGCTCCCCCTGATTCCGGAATGACCTCGGGACGCGGGCTGGCCCCGGGTCAAGAACCGAGGCGGTCCATCACCTGATCGAGCGGTTCGGTCACCTGCTCTCCGCTGCGCATGTCCCGCAGGGTGCACGTTCCGGCCTCGACCTCGTCGCTGCCAAGGACCAGCACGTAGGGGACCTGGCGGTCGTCTGCATACTTGAATTGCTTCTTGAGCTTGGCGGCATCCGGGTAGACCTCGGTCCGGAGTCCCCGCTCCCGGCAGCGTCGGGCCGCCTTGAGCATCACGTCCAGGGACTCCTCTCCCATGTGGAGAACCAGCACATCGAGGTCGGTGGCCAAATCCGGCGGGAACGCGCCGAAATGCTCGAGCACATCGTAAATGCGGTCGGCTCCAAAGCTGATTCCCACACCGCTCACCCCCGGCATGCCGAAGATGCCCGTGAGGTCGTCATACCGCCCGCCTCCGCAGATGCTGCCCACCGGCGCATCGACCACCTGCACTTCGAAGATGGCGCCCGTGTAGTAGTTCAGGCCCCGCGCCAAACCGGGTGCGAACACAAGCTCGGGCTCGCCGATGCCCTCGGAGGTGGCCAGCGCCCAAAGTGACGTCAGGGACGCGACGCCCTCCTCGACCTGGGGATGATCAAATTCAGCCAGGAGGGCCTCCATGCCGGCCACACCGGATGCGGTCATCCCGAACAACCGGCGGGTCCCCTCTTGCACGCCTCCGTCGAATCCACGTCGCTCCAGCTCCTCGCAGACCCCGTCGAGGCCGACCTTGTCGTGCTTGTCGACGGCCACGGTCCAGTCCGTCAACCGGTCTGTCCCGACGCCGATGGAGGCCGCAATGCCCGCCAGGATGCGGCGGTCATTGACCAAGATTCGGTACCCGGGCACACGCAACGCCCGGAGCGCCTCGTCAAACAGACTCACCAACTCAAGCTCGCACAGGATGCCGGTCGACCCGATGATGTCCGCGTCGCATTGGACGAATTCCTGGTATCGGCCGCGGCCCGGTCGATCGCCCCGCCACACCGTCTGCATCTGGTACCGCTTGAAGGGCATCGGCAGGTCGTTGCGGTGCATCGTGACGAACCGCGCGAACGGCACGGTCAAGTCATAGCGGAGAGCCTTCTTGGAGATCTGGAACGACAGGGTCTTGCTGTCGCGCGCGGCGAGCGTGTCGTCTTGGGCCTTGGCGAGGAAGTCCCCGTTGTTGAGCAGTTTGAAAATGAGCTGGTCTCCCTCTTCTCCATACTTTCCGGTGAGGGTGGCCAGGGACTCCATCGCCGGGGTCTCGATCGGCACGAAGCCCCGCGCCTCGAACGCCGCCCGAAGCGTCGAGAAGATCCACTGACGGCGGGCCATGATGGCCGGCGTGAAATCGCGGGTTCCCTTGGGGATGCTCGGCTTGCTCATCGGGGTCAAAGTTAGTCGGACCGACGCTCCCACAGGAGAATGCGGCGGTCATCCCCTCCCGTGGCGAT
>WTID01000207.1 GCA_011522855.1 Flavobacteriales bacterium | reverse complement strand
AACTACATCGACATCCCCATCCTGCTCGACGTCAATCTCGGCGACTACCAAGTCGGCTTCGGCCCCTACCTCGGCCGGATGATCAAGGCCGAAAAATGGCAGCGCGTCTCCGACACGGTGAGCAGCCTCGAAGACGACCTGAACACCTGGGATCTCGGCGGGCAGGCCTATGCCCGCACCCCCATTGGCGAGTCCGCCTTCTTCCAGGCCCGCATCTCGGGCAGTGCCCTGAGCCTCAAGAAGGACGGCCCGGCGCTCGGCGGCACCCCGTTCGGACCCCGCGTCCGCAACGTGTCCCTCCACTTCGGCATCGGCTGGAGCCTCCGCGGCACCCACTGAGGCCCCCATAACTGGGGTTGAATCCCGGTAGTACATCATCGCCCTTCGACAGAAGGAGACAGACGTCAGCGAGAAAGATGACAATTGTCATCCACATAGCATTGATTTTCAATACTTTGTGAGGAATGCGCCATTTTCTCGCCCTCCTCTGGACCCTGACCGCGGTCCTTCCTTCCCTCCACGCCCAGACCACTCTCGGTTGTGATCCCGATGTCCTCCTCGCCGTGGATGACACCTACGTCATTCAGGAAAGCGATCTCCCCACGTTTGGAGAAAGCCTCTTGGACAACGACATCATCAACGTGGACCTCTTCAGCGTTTCTATTGAGGGTCTGCCCCCTTGCTTCGCCCATGAAGAGGACTCGGACTCCATCTTCTACGCCGGAGGCAGTCCAGATGGCAGCAGTTGCTGCGGGACCTTCACGTTTACCTATTCGTTGCAATCCCCCAACAGCGGCTGCACGGCCGGTGTCACCATCATCGTGGAATGCGAAGAGCCCAAAGGCGACTGCTCGACCATCGTGCTCAATGCCGGTGCCACGCCCTCCGATGGGGTGCTGGATGAGACCGGAACCGTCGACAATCCCGATGCCGATTGCATCCCGGTCTGCGAAGGCTCCGTCACCACCGTCCTCGCGCCCGACTCCGATCAGAATGGCTATGACTGGTCCATCACCGGAGGCACCCTCATCGGCAATCCGCAGGGCGAGCCGACGGCCGAAGTCGAATGGGGAAGCGCCGGACAGGGAACCATCAGCGTGACCATCACTGGGCCCGGCGGCATCGAGGTGATCCAGCAATGCGTGGACATCGGCGCCGCACCCGTAGCGGCCTTCACGGCGCCCACTCCGGTCTGCTTGCAGACGCCGGTCCAGTTCACCAGCACCTCCACACCGGGTGCGGACCATTTCTGGGATTTCGGCAACGGCGCGTCCTCCAACCAGGTCAACCCGGCCCACACCTTCAGCACACCCGGCATCCATGAAGTCGTGCTGACGGTGACCACGCCCCTGCTCAACGCCGAGGGGGACACGGTCTGCTGCTGTCAGGATACGTACGCCATGGAAATCGAAGTGCTCAACGAGAAGGGGCCCGACATCCATTGCATCTCAACCCTGTGCGAAGGGGACAGCGCCTGCTATTGGACCACCACCACCTGCGCGGGAGCCACCTATGACTGGGTGGTGACTGACGCCAACGGGGACGACGTCACCTTCTCCGGTCAGGACACTCCGGAAATCTGTCTCCAATGGGACCAGGGGCCCTTCGGGGAAGTCAGCCTCACCGTATCCGGATGCAATGGCATCTGCAATCAGGCGTCCACCGTGCAGGTCCCCATCCTCTCCTCCTCCGCCACCATTGCCGGGCCGGATGTCGTCTGCCCAGGAGATGTCGTGGTGTATTCCGTCCCCAAATGGATGGACGTCGAATACGATTGGACTGTCACGGGCGGAACGGTCGCCAGCACGGATGGCCATCAAATCAGCATCATCTGGGGCCCCGCTGGTGTGGGGACCTTGCACGTGTCTTATGAAAGCCCATTCCTGAGCGGGCTGCAGGGCCATGCCCCGCCGGACTGCTCTGGGGAAGGCAGCCTCACGGTGGACATCCTGCCGGAATTGGCCTTCACCTCCGCCCCCACCACCGCCTGCACGGGCACCAGCCTGACCTTTGCCACCAATGCCACCGTTTCCCTCGATTGGCAGGTGAGCGCCCCGGGAACCGGAACCCTCTCCGGTTCGCTCTACACGGTCTCCTTCCCGGCCGCCGGCACCTACGTCATCTCGGCCTCCGACCCCGGCGCCAACTATTGCAACCCCGACATCTCGGTCACCGTCGTGGTTGCAGATCCTCCCGATCCAGTCATCGGTGGCCCTATGGAGGGCTGCGCGGGGGAGGATCTCCTGTACTTCGTCGATCCAGTTGAGCCCGGCATCAACTACTCCTGGGGCGTCTCGTCCATGGCCGGGACACCGTCCCCCTCCTTCGGAACCAGCACCACAGTCAACTGGGTGAGCGCGGCCCCCGCCCACCAGCTGTACCTGAGTGCTTTCCGCGCCACGGCCCCGTTCTGTGGAGCCACCTCGACGCTGGACTTCAACGTGCTCCACCCGGTGCTTCCCACCGCCCTCGACCAATACGGTGCCTGCGCCAACCAGATTTCCTCCTATCTCCTGAGCACTACGGGGTCGCCGAATGGCGACGTGTTCACCTGGACCATCAGCCCGAGCACCGCCGGAAGCGTCATCAGCGGACAGGGCACGGACCAGGTTGACATCCAATGGAACGACCACACGGGAACGGCCACCATCAAGGTGGTCGCCTCCCTCTGCAACGAGGAGGAAACCGGAAACTTCACGGTCAACGTCAGCCCACAGCCCGATCCGGTCATCAGCCAGAGCGGCCATCTCTGTCCCGGGGCATCCAACCCCGCCCAGCTTTCCACCACGATCTCCTTCGATGGGTATGCCTGGACCGACCCCAACGGCGTCACCGGAACCGACTCCACCTTCGTCGTTCTCTCAGCCGGTGAGCACAGCGTGACCGTCACCGATGCCGCCGGGTGCCAAGGCACGGCCTACTTCACCGTGGAAGCGGACCCGGTTCCCGTCGCCGACATCACCTCCCCCTGGCCCTCCAACATCTGCATCGATTCGGGGGTCAGCAGTGTCGTGATGTACACCCCGACCAATGCGGGGTGGTCCCACCTTTGGAACACGGGCGCCACGGCAAGCAGTGAAACGCACATCGTCCAGAACGTCCCCGGCCTGACCACCTATACCGTCACCACCACCATCGATGCCACAGGGTGCTCGGCAACCGATGCCTATGTGATCAACGAATTGGTATGCGAGGTGGACACGGGCACTTGCCTCCCCGCCGGTCAGTTGGACCCGACAGCCATCGTCGACTGCGACATGGTCACCGTCGATGACGGTTCCCCTGTGGCCACCGGCACGACCTGGAACTATGGTGACGGCACAGGGGCCACCTCCTCCAACACCCACACGTACACCGAAGCGGGCTGCTACACCATCCAAGCTTCGGCCCAGGTGCCCAACCTCCTTCAAATCGGCACCTTCTGCACGGTCACCGGCCTTGTCGGCGTCTGCATCCCCCTCGCCGCCGACTTCGGATTCGACATCAACGGATGCACGGAGGTCACCTTCACCGACCTGAGTTCCTACATCGATGAGCCCGGTCAGGGCAATGAGATCGTCGATTGGCAATGGGATTTCGGCGATGGACAATTCAGCAATGCACAGGATCCGTTCCACATCTATCCAGGAGGGGGGTCCTACATCGTCACGCTCACCGTGACCGCCGCCAATGGCTGCACGGCGACGGCGACCCAGACCATCACCCTCGGGTCCGTCGGGGTGCCCACCCTCAGCATCGACTCCCCCCTTTGCGTGGGACTGACGGGCAGCCACTCGGCCAATGCCACCGGTGCCGTGAACTACACCTGGAGTTTCCCCGATGGCGTCACCTTCCAGGGAGCGGCCATCGAACACACGTTCACCTCCGTGCCCACCGGAAACACCATCACGGTGACCGCGGAGGACAGCCAAGGCTGTACACAGACCGCCACCGCCACCGTGACCGTGTATCCCGAAGCGGCGGACCCCCTCGCCAACACGGCGGATGAGATCGTCTGCTTCGATCCGGGAACGGCCCTTCTCCAAGCCGACCCCGGGTTCGCCAGCTACCAGTGGTCCGATGCGAATGGAGACATCTCCGGGGCCACGAACGCCCAATGGACGGCGGGAGAAGGAGACTACTTCGTGTCCGTCGTGGATGGCAACAACTGCCCGCGGACCAGTGGGCCGGTCACCGTCCAGGTGAGGCCCGACCGGTCTCCGGCCATCCTCGGCCCCACCACCGTATGCGGGACGGAAACCGGCACCTTCACCGCGTCCGGCAGTTTCGCGGACTACAAATGGTTTGTCGACGGCATCCTCCAATCGACAGCCTCGAGCCTCAGCCTCTCCGGAACCGTGGGAGCCGTGTACTCCATCGAATTGGTGGTCGTCGATTTTGACAATTGCCCCCACGCCTCGACCCACACCGTCGAGTGGGTGGAGGACGTCCTGTTCCAATTGACGTCTCCCGTCATCCTGCCTTGTGCGGGGGACGACATCCTGATCGCGGTGGACCCCGCCGACCCCGATGTCAACTACACCTGGAACACGGGCGCCACCGGCACCAGCATCGTGGCGCAGAATGCCGGCCTCTACACGGCGACCGGAATCAATGCCAACGGGTGCTTCCACAGCGCTTCCTTCGAGATCCTGCCCGCGCCGGACCTCTGTACGGTCCCGACGGGATGCTATGAGAACTGCGGGCCGGACACCCTCTGCGCCCCGGAAGGCTACGCCTTCTACCAGTGGTTCCTCTACAACCAACCCATCGCCGGTGCCACGGAACCTTGTCTGGAGGTGACGGCCAGCGGGACCTACACCGTGATGGTGACCGCCGCCAACGGATGCAGTTCCACATCAGGCGACCTCGACTTCACCCTCATCGACTGTTCCTGTGACATCACGGCCACCTTGACCCCGGTCGACAACGGGGAAGACTGCTGCGTTTCGCTGTCCTTTGACAACAACAGCAGTGGCACGGTGGACCAGTTGTTCGTCCACACCCACGGCGAGCCGGCCGTCATCCTGCCCTCTTCGGACTTTGTGGTCGGCACCATCGACCCGGACTTTGCCTACCTCGAGTATCCCGGAGGGGCACCGAACGGCACCCTTGACGATGCCGTCCTGTTCTGCTTCACCGAACCCATCGAACACATCATCGGCTGGGAGTGGACCGGACCCAATGGCGAGTACTGTGCAGATGAACTGGTCTACGAATGCCCGGGAGACACCATACCCCCGGACAGCACGTGCCTCACCATCCTCGACAACGGCATCGAGTGTGTGGACGAAGGGGTGTGGAGCTACGGATTCATCCTCTGCAACGGCAGCACCACCCCGTTTGACATCGGGTATTTCACCCTGTCTCCCACCCTGCCGGCCGGCATGCAAATCGACCAGACCGTCTTCGACATCGG
>WTID01000183.1:3693-5414 GCA_011522855.1 Flavobacteriales bacterium | reverse complement strand
GATGGCGTGGCGGATGGTTCCGACTCGGCGCCACTCGACCCCAATGTCTGTTCCGATACCGATGGGGACGGTTGTGACGACTGTGCCAACGGCAGCTACGACCCCTCCAATGATGGCACGGATACGGATGGGGACGGCACCTGTGATTCGGGCGATGCCTGTCCGAATGACCCCAACAAGATTGCGCCTGGAATCTGTGGTTGTGGCAACGTAGACGTGGACACCAACAGCAACGGAATCTGTGATACGGAGGAGTGCATTGACTCTGCCAATCCGGTGGCCGTGGCGCAGGACTTGACGGTCTATGTCGATGCGACAGGCAACGTGTCCATCACGGCGTCCCAGGTGGACAATGGCTCTTCTGACGATTGCTCTGTGGCCAGTCTTGCCCTGGACATCACTGCGTTTGATTGCACGGACATCGGCACGCCGGTGACGGTGACCCTGACCGTGACGGATGGGGCGGGCAACACGGACACAGCGACGGCGACGATCACGGTGTTGGACAACACGGCCCCCGGTTCGCTGTCGGCATCGGGAACGACCGTCAACCTCTCCTCGGGATCGGTGACGTTGAGTCCGTCGGACGTGTCGGCTTCCGCCACCGACAACTGCACGGCTTCACCGACTTTCCAGCTGTCCAAGAACGACACGGATTGGAGTTCAACGCTGGTTTATGATTGCAACGACCTTGGGTCGAACACCGTGTATGTCCGGGCCCTGGATGCCTCGTCGAATGCTTCGGCCAGCACCTCGGTCTCGGTGACTGTGGCCGACAATACGGCGCCCACCATTTCGGACGTGACGTCCGGCATCACCGAGGTCTTGAGCGGAGCGGGTTCGGCCACCATCGATGCCTCGTCCTATGTGACGGCCAGTGACGACTGCACGGCTTCTGGGAGCCTCACCTACGAGATTTCGGAGACTTCCGGAAGTGGCTTTGCCACCACCTTCGCCGCAGACTGTGCGGACCTCGGGGCCAAGACATTCTACTTCCGGGTCACGGATGCTTCGGGCAATGTGAGTGCCGAAAGCTCGGTGTCCATCACCATCGCGGACCAGACCAAGCCGGTCATTTCCAGTGTGACGGGCGGGACCATCAACCTCGATGCCAATGGGGATGCGACAATCACCATTTCCTCGGCGTACGTGACGGCCACGGACAACTGCACGGCGTCGGGAAGTTTGACCTATCTCGCTTCCCGCACCACGGATGGCCTCTTCGCCAGCACGGTGGACGTGAATTGCGACGACCTCGCGGGAATCGACTTGTACTTCAAGGTGCAGGATGCCTCCGGCAACACAAGTGTGATTTCCTCAGCCGCCTCGTTCACCATCCAGGATGTGACGGGCCCGACGGCGTCCGCCACCAGCACGCAGGGGTCGCTGGATTCCAACGGGGAATTGACGGTGACGCCTTCCGACATTTCGGCATCCGCGACCGACAACTGTGCGACGAGCTTCACCTATGAGCTCTCCAAGAATGATGTGGATTGGAGTTCGACGCTCAGCTACACCTGCTCGGATCTCGGGTCCGGCAACACCGTGTACCTCCGGGCGAGTGACGGGACGAACACCGGAGCGAGCACATCGATCACCCTCACGATCCAGGATGCGGTGGCGCCCACCATCGCGTCGGTCAGCGGGACGACGGTCAACCTCGATGCCAACGGAGACGCGACGATCACGGCCTCATCGAGCTATGTCTCGGCCTCCGACAA
>WTID01000183.1:0-3593 GCA_011522855.1 Flavobacteriales bacterium | reverse complement strand
GGAACCCAGACGGCGATTGCCACGGTGACCGTGGTGGGCGATCCGATTTCGTCGACCATCTATTTCGAGGATTTCCAGGACGAGACCGCGAATGCCGCGTTCTGTTCCTCGCCGTATGATGCGACCCCCTATACCAGTGCCGATGGGCAGTGGACCTACACCTGTCCGAGCGTCGGTAACCTCTACGTCTATGCCGTGCCATCCGGTGCAACTGGGGTTGGTTTCAACTGGTATCAGAACCAGGACGCCGGTGTGTGGCTGAGTTCCAGCATTGACATCAGCAGTTACCTCTACGTCGACATTTCGACGTTGATCTTCGACAACGACCGCCTCGAGAATGGAGAGGGCATCCAGCTGTATGCCATCATTGACGGGGTGGAGTCCTTGGTGGATTCCGACACGGACGGTTCGATCATCGAGGGCGATTCTCTGACCGCGTCCGGATTGAGCGGTTCCACGTTGCAGGTCAAGATCACGAGCACCTGTTACAGTGCCCAACAGCAGGCCAGCAAGGTGGAGGAGACCTGGGTGGACAACATCCGCGTTCGGGGATACTGCATTGATGCCGACATGAACGGCATTTGTGACAGCGAGCAGGCCTGTGTGGACGTCCCGGCGGGCAGCTGCGGTTGCCTCGACAAGACGGCGTGCACCTACGATGCTTCGGCGACGTCCAATGACCCCGACCAATGTGTTTACGCCGGAGGGCAGTGTCAGGATCCGGAGGGCAGCCAGTACTACTTCTATAACTTGACGTGCTCCTGCACGGCGGAGACGTTCACGTCCCTCTACATGGAGGATTTCGGTCCGAATGGGGCTGCGGGTGGCCAAGGGACTGCATATGGCTACCTCGGCTCGACGGATGTGAATGGAGCCTCCGCCGAGACGGAGTGGTCCCTGTCCTTTGACGGGGCCAACATCGCCGATGGCAACACCGGCAACGGGGCGGGGCCCGATTACTGGCGGACCATCTTCGTTGAGGATGGCGGCGGAACGGTCATCGACACGGTCTTCGACGGCCTCAACCTCGGCATGGAAGCCCGGTGGACGACCAAGAGTATCGATGTTTCCTCCTACGCTTGGGCCCGCTTCCAGGCGGAAATTTCCGAGGACATGATGCTGGAGTCGGACGACTACATCCGGGTGGAGCTCATCGAGGATGGAACGGAGCTGAACACGGCGCTGGATAGCATCGTGGGCAACATGCCGGATCCGGACTGGCCGACCTACCAAATCACGGATGTGGTCCGGGCCAATGCCGCCAGCAACATTCAGCTGCAGATTGCCGCCAAGAACAACGATTGCCTGTCTTGCCCGGTAGACGACGAGTACCACACGTTCGACGATGTGGAGATTCTCGGCTGGGGCATCAAGGGGTGCACCGATCCGGGCGCGTCGCAGTACAGCAGCGCGGCCGAGGTGGATGACGCCACCTGCACCTTCACAGCCATGGCCTACAGCCGCTATGATGGGGGCTTCACGGACAAACTCTGGCAAGCCACGGAATGCGCGGCGGGTGGATGCGGCAGCGCACCCTTTCCGCTGGCACGCAGTGTGGATGCGGCCTCACAGGACGCCAATACGACGCAGAACTACACCATTTCCTCTGGGACGACCTTGACCGTGGATGGCACGAGCATCGCGTCGGATGACCCGAACATCACCGAGCTCTTCGTGCGGGATCTGACCATCGAGAGCGGGGGAGCCCTCATCATTCCGGATGGGAAGCGCCTCCGTGTGATGGGCACCTTCATCGATCTCGACGGCAATGCCATCACGGGAGACGGATGTCTGTGCGTGGATGGAACCTTCCTCATCAGCAACGATGAGGGCCCCGATGTCATCAACGTCCAAGACTTCATCGTGGGCGAGAGCATCTCGATTGGCGCTTCCAAGACCTTGGCGGTCAATGGAGACATTGCCTTTAGTGACCTCGGGGGTGGAGCCTTGACCATCAGTGGCCTCATCGATTTGGCGGGCACGTCTGAGCAGACCATTTCCGGTACGAACGTCACCTTTGACCGCCTGCAGATTTCCAACACGAGCGGTGGGGTCACCGCTGCGGCCAATGTGGAAGTGCAGGACCGGTTGACCATTTCCGACTCGGGCATTCTCGCCATGGGGGCCAATACGTTGGTCTTTGCCTCGAACGCCTCGACCGGAACAGAGGAGGAGGAGAAAACGGGCGTGCTCGATATGATTCCGTCCAATGCGACCTTCTCCGGTCCGGCCGGACAGCAGGCGCAAAGCACCGGCCCGACCGTCCAGGTCGAGCGCTACTTCGCATCGGATACGGACGGGACCACGACGGGTGGTTATTCCATGTACGCTTCGCCGATCAGCGGTGCAACGGTTGGAGACCTCGACAACATCGATGGATTCTACCTGACCGGCTGGACTGGCACGGATTGGCCCAATGCCATTTCGAGCATCCTGTTCTGGGACGAGTCGACCTCTTCCTTCGAAACGCCGACGGCCAACTCCACCTCTCTGAGCGGGGCGTCGGGAACCAAGGGTACGTATGTGGCCATCTCGGGCAGCCAGAACCCGACCCTCGTGACCAGTGGCTCCCTCAACAGCCATGTGCAGGGAGATTCCAAGGGCTTCGGGGTCACCCGGACGTCCACGTCGGCCACGACGCTGGAGTACCGGGGTTGGAACATGATCTACAATCCCTACCAGGCCCGACTCGATTGGGATCAGGTTATCGGCAATGCGTTCAATGCCGCCATCATTGAGGACCAATACGCGATCTACGACACCCAGTCGAGGCAGTTTGTCCGCTATTCGAAGACCAATTCCGATGCGGAGTACACCACGTCGGCCCAATGCATCGAGCCGGGTCAGTCTTTCTGGGTGAGGGTCAAGAGCACCTCCGGTGGGGGCAGTCTGACCATCCTGCCTGACTACATCGACAACGATGGGCCGGAAGCGGAGTTCGTGCGGTCCTCTCAAGAGGGGGAGGCCACGGTCATCATCGAGACGGAAAATGCCTTCGGTGCGACGCGGAGCCTCATCCGCTTCCGTGAGGATGGCGTTTCGGATGGCTTCGCCGAAGGCGATTTGAGCCGGATCAGCTCCTCCTCCGTAAAGCGCGGAGAGCTGGCGGTGGTGGCGGATGGCGAACGGTATGTGGCCAAGTCGCTCCCGTATGCTTCGGAGAATGAGATTTACGTCCGATCCAGGACCAATTACCTGACCACCATGCGCGTCGTGTCCGTGACCGGAGATCCTGGAGTCTGTGCCCACATCACGGACCACCAGACCGGCGCCGTCCTGCTGCTGCAGGAGGGAGAGGAAATCGAGTTCACCCTGGCGTCGCACGATGCGCCCGAGGGCCGGTTCACCCTTCAGTCGGAGCCGTTTGCCTTGGCCACAGGTCTGGCCCCGTCCTGCCCGGATGCCGAAGACGGATGGATTGTCGTGGAACTCGGTGAGGCTGTGGCAGATCTGACCGTGGTGAATTACGCTACTCTGGATGTGGTGGATGCGGTGCCCGGGGCGACCGGAACGGTGGAGATTTCCGCTTCCCCGGGGGAGTACGCCATTCTTGTGGATGCACAGGATGGAACCACGCTGTGCCGTGGAGGACG
>WTID01000028.1 GCA_011522855.1 Flavobacteriales bacterium | reverse complement strand
TGTCGAAGCCGGGGCCGAGCCAGCCCTTCGTGAGGAAGAACAGGGGCTCGTGGCCTTCGGGGATGCAGGTGACCTGCTGGTCGAAGAAACCGAGGGCGCCGTCCTCTCCCCGCTCAGTGCCGGTGAGCACGTTTCCGGAAATGACCCGGGTGTCCTCCATCATCACGCGGTCCTGGACGAGGTTGGCCATCGGGGTGCCGATGGTGGTCTCCAGCAGGGCCGGCTGAGAGCGGCTGCCCGTCAGGGCCACCGTGCGCTTGCCGACGAACCGTCCGGTGGACAGGCCTTCGCCGAGGTTGGCCACGTCCTGCAGGCCGATGGTCCAAACGACCTCGCCCTTGTTCATCGGGGCCACGCCGTGGATCTGGACGCCGACGTTGCCGGCCGGGTGCGGGCCAGAGAAAGCCGTCACCTCCGCTCCGTCGAGGGAAGCGAGGGTGCCGTCCCCAGCCTCGATGCCCAGCTGGACCTTCTTGCCGTCACCGAGCAGCGTGTTGAGGAAGGCAATGCCCTTCTTCAGGTCGTCCAAGCGCCCGCCGACCACTTGGGCCGCGGTGGGCGCGAGCGGAGCGGAATCGTGGGCGCTGACGAAGATGTCCCGCGGCGTGCTGTCCGGAGCCGGCATCACGTCGAAGGGACGCTGGCGGAGCATCGGCCAGAAGCCGTGGGCGAGCATGGTGGACCGGATGGCGTCCGCCGTGGCGCTGCCGGGCGTGAGGGCATCAAACTGGACAGCCCCGTCTCCTCCGGCGACAACGTCGACGCGCAGGATGCGGCGCTTCTCTCCCCGAACGGGCTCTTGGACCGTACCGGAAATGGCACTGACGAATTGGATCTCGGGGTTCTTCTTGTCCGTGAACAGGACGTCTCCGGCCTTCACCTCCGTGCCGGCCTTGGCGGCCATGCGCGGGACGAGCCCGTGGAAGTCGGTGGGATGCAGGGAGAACCGGTCGGCTGCGGAAACGGCATGGGACTCGCCATGGGCGCCGCCCTTGAGGCGGATGTCCAGACCTTTCCGGATCTTGACGGATGCAGGCATGTGCAGGTGTACGTGCGGGATTTGCGCCGCAAATGTAGGGGCTGGAAGCCCATCGGGACCCAGACAGGGGTACGGCTTGCATCCCCTTGTCCACATCTTCCGGTGCAGAGTCCCCACGGGGATACTTTTGTCGTGTGAAGGTCCCTTCGAAACCCTTTGCCCTCCCCCCTCTTCTTCCCGCCCTGAGCTGGGTTTTGGTGATGGCGGCGACCGTCCGGGCGCAGACCGTCCCGGTGGCCTTCACCGCTCCCCACATCGGCGCCGTCCGATTGCACCCTGAAGGCGCACCGCTGGGGGGTCCCTTCCTCGAGCTGGGCGGGGACGCCCGGCTGGTCCTCCGGTACGATGACTTGTCGGGGGATTGGCCGGACCACGAATGGACACTGGTCCATTGCACGGCCGACTGGTCCGCCTTCAGCGACCTCGGCGATTGGGAATACCTCGAGGGCTGGAATCCAGCGGAGGTGGACAATGTGGAGAACAGCTTCGGAGGCGCCGTCTCCTTCGCCCACGCCTCCACCCCCATTCCTTCGCGCGACCTCGCCCCCACGCGCAGTGGCCATTACCTGCTCATCGTCCATGAGGCCGGAGATCGGGACGCGGTGGTCCTCATGCGGCGCCTCGTGGTCTACGAGCGCATGTCCACGGTGGACATCGCCTTCCGCCGTCCCATGGACGCGGCCAAGGTGCCCACCCACCAGCGGCTCGAGGTCGAGGTGGAACTGCCGCCCGGACACCGCTGGTCCAATCCCATGCGCGACATCCGGCTGTCCGTCGTGCAGAATGTGGCCTGGCCCTGGGCACGGCATCAGGTCGCGGCCACCCGCGTGCTCGGCAACACGGTGCGCTTCGAACAGCAGCCCGACCTCACCTTTCCCGGTGGAGACCGATGGCGGTCCGCCGACCTCAAGTCCCTCGCCTACCTCGCCCCGGGCATCGAACGCATCAGCGAAGACACCGATTCGGACGGTCCCCTCTGGCAAATCCGCATGGCCACGGATGAATCCCGGCGATTCCGGATGCAGACGAGCCGCCCGGACTTGAAGGGGGCCTTCACGGTCCACAATGACCGGTTCGACGAGGTCGACCTGACCTCGGATTACCTCGACGTCCACTTTCGATTGGAACACCGCGACTTCGGCTCCATGCCGGAGGTGTATCTGTACGGCGGCCTGACCGGATGGAGTCTCGATCCGGACTACCGCATGGAGTATGATGCCTCGAAGCAGGAGTTCTCCTTGCACACCACTTTGAAGCAGGGGTGGTACGATTACCAGTATGTGACCCCGGACGGAGACGAGGTCACCTTCGAAGGGTCGCACGCCGGAACCCCGAACCGGTACCATGTCTACGTCCATGTGCCGGCCCCGGATGGAACGGATCGAATCATTGGTTTCGAGGCGCTGGACTCAAATTGATTTGACATTATGTGGCTTTCGTCGAAAGTTTTCACTAACTTGTAGACATGCCTCGCCTCCGAACTTACCGGGCCACCACCGATGGAATTCGCGTCCATGTGCGCAGCCGGTACGAGGCGGAATTCTCCCGGCCTGAAGAGCGGAGGTTCATCTTTTCGTACCGCATCATCATTGAGAACCGGAGCCACCGAGGCATCAAGGTCATGAAGCGCGAATGGCACATCGTCGACGCCATGGGACACCGCCGCAAAGTGGTCGGCAACGGCGTCGTTGGGGTCCAGCCTGAAATCCTGCCCGGCCGCATCTTCGAATACGACAGCGCCTGCGACCTGCGGTGCGAACTCGGCCAGATGCGCGGCACCTATACCGTCCAGCACCACCGCAGCCGGGATGAAGGCGACAGCTTCAAGGTGATCATCCCCTCCTTCTGTCTCGAGGCCCCCTGGACGCTCAGCTGAGCCGGACCCGGTAAGTTTGTGGCATGTCGAGCACGACACGCCCTCTTCTTCTGCTCCCCCTGCTGACCCTCCTTTCGGCTGTCTCGGCCCAGGACGACGCATTCCAGTCCATCCTCGAGTCGCACAACCTCGCCGGAATGAGTGTCGTGACCCGGTGTGGAGATGCCCTCTCCATCGAAGCCCACGTGGGCCAGCGGGACATCGGGCGCGACCTGCCGGTCAACGGCAACACGACCTACCGGATGGCCTCGATCAGCAAGGCGGTGGTGGCGCTGGCCGCGGCCCGTCTCGTGCAGGAAGGAATCCTCGACTACGATGCCCCACTGGGCAATTACCTCGACTCCCCGCCCGTCCACCCTGGACACCCGGACCTCCCCCTCACCGTCCACCACCTTCTGACCCACACCTCCGGCATCCGGGACGGGTCGGGATACGGCGACTTCCTGTCGGCCAGCTACGGCAGCATTCCAGACGTTCCCCAACTGGGCACCGTGCTCGAGCCCGGGGGCGAATTCCATACGGCCAACATGTGGGGCAGTGCTGCGCCGGGAGCCTGGTTCCAATATGCCAACCTCAACTTCGGCGTGCTCGCCACCGTCATGGAGGCGGCGACCGGCACCCGGTTCGACCAGATCCTGGAGGACCGCCTCTTTGGCCCCTTCGGCCTGGACGCCGGGTACCGGGTCCAGGACCTGGATGAGATCAATGACCTTGCCGTCCTCTATCGGCAGGTCGACGGCCAGTGGACGCCCCAAGCCGACCACCACGAGGGCGTCATGCCCACCGGACCGGATTGGAGCGAATACCTGCCCGGCATCAACGCCGTGTGCTTCTCTCCCCAGGGCGGACTCCGGATCAGCGCCTCAGACCTGACCGTCCTCGCCCGGTTGTGGAGCACGGGCACCGCCCCCGGCGCGGACGGACTGCCCCTGACCTTGCTCGATCCCGAATCCCTCGCCACCCTGAAGGCCGAGCAGTGGGCCTACGACCCTTCCGGCTCCGGCAATGGAAACAACTACTATGGCCTGTTCAATGCGTGGGGCCGTGGCGTCCACCGGGCCGCGAGCGGACTCGGCGAAGACGAGATCATTCCCGACGTCTCCGTCTCCCCGTTCATCGGTCACCCTGGGGAGGCTTACGGTCTGATCAGCGATGCTTACGCCACCCCCGACGGAGAGTGGAACTTCGTGTTCGCCACGAATGGCAAATGGGACGGCTTTTCCGGCGGTCCGGCCAGCGCGTATTACGCAGTCGAGCAAGACGTCTTCGCCGCCTTGCGCGATGACCTGCTCGCCTGCCTCGCTTCCTCCACCTCTGCCGCCGACCTGCCCGATGTGGACGTCCTCGGGCTCCATCGGGCGGGCGACACGACCCTGCGGTTGGGCATTCCGGCGGATTGGTCTGGACCGGTTCACGTCCGCATCCTCGATGCCGGCGGGCGCGAGGTCCTCAGCCAGCTCGCGGAGCCGATGCAACCCGGCCGGCTGGACCTGCCCGTCTCCCCCTTGACTTCCGGCTGGCATCTCGGGGTGGTCGAGGACGAGCGGCGGAACCCGCTCGGGCGCTTCCTGCTCGTCGTCGGGCATTGAGCCCCGTCCTCTCGGTACCTTGCACGCCATGACGTCTTCGCCCAGCACCGTTTTTCTCACCGGCGCGAGCAGCGGCATCGGCGCGGCCACGGCCCGGCTCCTCGTCCAGAAGGGCCATCGGGTCTTCGCCTGCGCCCGCCGCGGGGAGAAGCTGGAAGAACTCGCCGCTTCCCTCCCCGAGGCCATGCGCGATTCGCTGTCCATCCGTGTGCTTGACGTGCTCGATGTGGAGGACCACCGGAAGGCCGTCGCAGAATGCGTCGACCGGTTTGGCGGCCTCGATGTCGCCGTCCCGAACGCGGGACTCGGCATCTTCGACAACTTGGGCGAGGCCGCATTGGAGGATTGGCACACCATGGTCGACGTCAACGTCAAGGGCGTGCTGACCACCCTGCATTGCTGCCTGCCCCACCTGCGCGAGGCCAAGGGACTCGTGGTCAACATCGGCTCAGTCGCCTCCCGGAATGTCTTCCCCTTCAGCGGTGTCTACTGTGCGACCAAGCATGCCGTGCTGGCGCTCGGGGAGGCCATTCGCCAGGATCTGAAAAGCGAGGTCGCCTCCACCACGATCTGCCCGGGCGCCGTGGACACCGACTTCATCGAGCAGACGCACAACGAGGACCTGCTCGACCAGTATCGCCCCAATTTCAAGAAGGGCATGCACCCGGACTTCATCGCCGAACACGTGCTCCTCGCCATCGAACACCGGGGGCGCGGCGTCGTCTCCGACATCACCCTCCGTCCCGACTTCCTGTGAACGCCGCCACCGACCGCCCACAACGGATTGTCTTCCTGTCCACCTCCCACGGATGGGGCGGACTCGAGATGAACCTGCTGCGCCACGCGCGGTGGATGGCGGCCGAGGGCCACGTGGTCCGTCTGCTGTGTGCCGCGGACTCCCCGCTGCATCGCGCGGCAATGGCGCACATCCAGTCCGCGGAGAGCGCCGGGCAGAGTTTCGATTGCCGGACGGTGCGCCGCGGGTTCCGCTACCTCGCCTTCGCCAC
>WTID01000163.1:1952-5538 GCA_011522855.1 Flavobacteriales bacterium | reverse complement strand
AGCCCTTCCAGTTGGGCATGCAGACCTGGCCGTCGATCTGGAGGCGGCGGATGGCGTCGAGCTCGCGGATGACGGCGTCGATGTCCCGGCCCAGGGGCGCAAAGTTGTAGCTCTGGTGCAGGATGACGCCTTCCTTGTCGAGAATGAACGTGCCGCGGTGGCAGGTCAGGTCGGAGGTGGCCGTGAGGCGGCCGTATTCGTCGTAGTCGAACTGGCCGTTGAGGGTGCCGAAGCGGTCGGAGACCGTGCGGTTGGTGTCGGCGATGAGGGGGTAGGTCACGCCCTCTGCGCCGCCATCGGCCTTGGGGGTGGCGAGGAACCGTTTGTGGATGTCCGCAGCATTGGTGCTGCAGCCGATGAGGACGGCGTCGCGGGATTCGAAGTCGGCGAGGCGCTCCTGGAAGGCGTGGACCTCTGGAGTGCAGACGCCGGTGAAGTCACCGGGGTAGAAGAAGAGAACCACATACTGTCCGCGGTAGCGGTCGAGGGAGAATTGACGGTCCACCTTGCCGTCGACGACGGCGGTGGTGGTGAATTCGGGGGCGGGGTGTCCGAGCAGGGGCATGGCGCGAAGGTGGGGGTTGTGGAGGGACGAAGTGCACAGGGGCGCCAAAAGTTCACATGGGGGTCACGGTCCCGGTGGTGCCCGCGGGTATCTTCGCGGGGATGTCCGCCACGCGCAAGACCAGCAAGGCCCGAGGCAAGCAGGGGCTGTCCGCGGAAGAGGAGTTCTTCAACCGGGAGATCAGTTGGCTCGCGTTCAATGAGCGCGTCTTGCAGGAGGCGGAGGACGAGGACATGCCGCTGATCGAGCGGATGCGCTTCCTCGGCATCTTCTCCAACAACCTCGATGAGTTCTTCCGGGTGCGGGTGGCGGCCCTGCAGCGCATTGCCCTGATCGGCAAGCGCACCACGACGACGCTCGGCCACGGGGTGGGGGCGACCCTCACCGCAGTCAACGATCGGGTGATTGAGCTCCAGTCCCGGTTCAATGCGGCCTTCGATGAAGTGGAATCCCAATTGGCCAATGAAGGCATTGACCTGATGTCCGAGGAGCAATTGGACGAGGAGCAGTGGGAATTCGTTCGGAGCTGGTTTGACCGGAAGGTCCGCCCGCATCTGGTACCCATCCTGATTTCGGATGTGGGCGTGCCCGAATTGAAGGACGGGGCCATCTATCACGCCATTGCCCTCGAGGGGGAGGTGGCGAAGCGGGCGCGGTTCGCCCTGCTTGAATTGCCCGATCACCTCGACCGGTTCCTCGTCCTGCCTGAGAACGATGGGCGGCATGGCATTCTGTTCCTCGACGATGTGGTCCGCGTCGGCCTGCCCCGCCTGTTCGCCACGTTTGAGCCGACGGCGGTGTCCGCCTATGCCATCAAGGTGACGCGGGACGCGGAGATTGACATGGACGACGACCTTTCCAAGTCCTTGCTCGAGAAGATGAGGAAAGGCATCGCCCGCCGGAAGAAGGGCGACTACGTGCGCTTTCTCTACGACCGGACCATGCCGGAGGAGCTGCTGAAGTTCCTGATCCGGAAGCTGGGCGTGGTGGACGAGGCGAGCATCATTCCCGGGGGCCGTTACCACAACCGCAAGGACCTGATGGACTTCCCTGACCTCGGGCGGCCGGGATTGGTCCACCGCAAGCTCCGGCCCCTGCCGCATCGCCATTTGCAGGGACGGACCAGCTACTTCGAGGAGATCGCGCGGCGGGACATCCTGCTCCATTATCCCTATCACGCCTTCTCCCAGCTGGTGGACCTGCTGCGGGAGGCGGCGATTGATCCGAAAGTCAAGGCCATCCGGATCAACCTCTATCGGGTGGCGAAGAATTCGCACATCATCAACGCGCTCACCAGCGCCGCGCTCAACGGCAAGGAGGTGCAGGTGGTGATCGAGCTCCAGGCGCGGTTCGACGAGCGCAACAACATCAAGGTCACGCAGGCCCTGCAGGAGGCGGGCATCCAGGTCATCTTCGGGGTGGCCGGCCTCAAGACGCATTCCAAGCTCCTGCTCATCACGCGCGAAGAAGGCCGCATCCAGCGCAACTATGCGCACGTGGGCACCGGCAACTTCAACGAGGCCACGGCCGGCGTGTTCAGCGATCTCGCCCTGCTGACGGCCGACCGGCGCATCACCGGGGAGGTCGAGCGGCTGTTTGCCTTCTTCGAGCACAATTACCAGCGCGGGGTCTTCCGCCACCTGATCGTGTCGCCCTACAGCACGCGGCGCCGGTTCTCCCAGATGATCGACCGGGAGATCAAGGAGGCCGAGGCGGGCCGGAAGGCTTGGATGGTCCTCAAATGCAACAACCTCACGGATGCCGGCATGATCCGAAAGCTGTACGAGGCGAGCCGGGCGGGGGTAGACATCAAGCTCATCATACGGGGCGCTTGCGCCTTGCGTGCCGGAGTGAAGGGGCTGAGCGAGAACATCGAGGCCTACAGCATCGTGGGGCGGTTCCTCGAGCACGCCCGCGTCATCGCCTTCGGGGCGGGGGGCAAGCCGGAATTCTACCTCTCGAGTGCCGATTGGATGACCCGCAATCTCGACCGCAGGATCGAGGTCAGCACGCCGATTTATGATGAGCGCCTGCAGGGGGAGATTTCCGCCATGCTCGAATTGCAGTTGAAGGACAATGTGAAGCGGAGGAAGCTGGACAAAAAGCAGCGCAACCGCTTCGTCAAGCGCCCCGAGGGGGCACCGGTGGTGGAGAGCCACCGGGGACTCCATGCTTACTACGCCGATCAGGTCAGGAAACCATGAGCCGACGCTACGGGGCAATCGACATTGGATCCAATGCGGTCCGGCTGATGGTGAAGGCCATCCGGGAGGAGGCCGGTGAGGTCCGTTCGGACAAGGTGGCCTACACGCGCATCCCCATCCGGCTTGGCGAGGACGTCTTCGAGACTGGGCGAATCAGCCCGGCCAAGCAGGAGGCCCTGACCCTCGCCATCGAGGCCTTCCACCTGTTGCTCCGGTCGATGGGCGTGAAGGATTTTCGGGCCTGTGCCACGAGTGCGATGCGCGAGGCGGCCAATGGTCCCGAGGTGGTCGAGGCCATCCGCGAGCGGACCGGGGTCACCATCGACATCATCCGGGGTCGGGAGGAAGCGGACCTCATCTTTTCGAACTTCTCGATTGCAACCCTCGACCGTGACCGGGATTATGTTTACGTCGATGTCGGAGGCGGGTCGACGGAAATCACCCTCATCCGGCAGGGGGAGCGGGTGGAAGCCAAGAGCTTCCGCATCGGGTCCGTCCGCCTGTTGAAGAACAAAGTCAAGCCCGAGGTGCGCGAGGGGCTCGAGGCGTGGTGCCGAGAATTGATGGCCAAGCACGATGTGGCCGACCCCATTGTCATCGGCAGTGGAGGCAACATCAATCGGCTGTACAAGCTGTCAGGGGGGGCGGGCCAGGATCCCATCACGCGTGAGGCGCTCGAGTCCACCTTTCGGAAACTCGAAAAGGCCGGACACGCGGAGCGCCTGGACCGCTATGGGCTGAAGCCGGACCGGGCTGACGTCATCGTGCCGGCGTGCCGGATTTACCTGGATGCGATGGACCTGTTCGGGGCGGAGAC
>WTID01000163.1:0-1852 GCA_011522855.1 Flavobacteriales bacterium | reverse complement strand
TTGTCCGCATGGGTGCGCACGACGTCGTCCGCGGTGCCCTCGAGCGGGGCCATCTCCGGCACGGTGCCGTCGAGGCAGGGCAATTCCACGCCGAGGGTCTCGCCGACTTCCGAGGCGGTCAGGAGGCGGTCGACCTTGGCCCGGAAGACCTGAGGCACCACCGTCTGGCGGAAGAGGAAGTCGCGGATGGCGAACACGTGGGCCTCAAAGGCATCGTGGACTTCATCCGGTGTCGGGGCATCGGGCAGCTGGAGGACAAGCAAGGCGGTCTGGCGGTCCATGGAACCAAGGTACTCCGCCGGACAGGGACTGCGCTGCGCGGTCCGGGACCGTAATTCACGTTCTTTCGTGCGTGGCGGTGGCGAAGCCCTTGACCACAGGGCGTTGCCGGGCGTATTTTTCGGCATGCAACACCGCATTCCTGCTGTCATGTGGATTTCTCTCTGTCTTTCCCTTGTCCTGACCGCCTGTTCATCCGGTGACGCGCCCCAGGCGCGCTCCAAGCGTCCGGTCGTGGATCCCACCGCTGCCCTCACTGCCCAAGTGAAAAAGGACAACCCCGCTCCGACGGCGGAAAGCCCGTCTTCCTCCGGCGAGGGGCAACAGGTCTCGGGGGGCGCCCGGGAGAACCCCGATTTCCTCAATGGCATCGACGATGACAACCGGGGAGACAAGGTGGGCAAGGTCGACTTCAGCGGCACCATCGAAGCCCGCAATGGCATGCTGTACCTCTTCGAGACCGAGGGCCGGAACATCGCGGTCCTGGACTCGACGACCATGGTCAACGGGCAGTTTGATTTCGGCAAAGTCGAAGTGGGCCGGGGCTTCTACGGGCTGGGCTACGAGCGAATCAAGAAGACGGCGGACATCGTGATGAACCCGGATGAGGCGGATCTGCGCATCGAATTCCAGAATGGACGCCTGGTGGGTGGCCGGACCGATAGCCGGGAGAACCGGGCGTGGTTCGCCTACCGCGGAGCCGAAGCGGCCAACAAGAATCAGATTCGACAGTTGCGCAAGAAGCGCCGGGGCAATGAAGCCGCCATCGACGCCCAGATTGAGGCCAAGGAAAAGGAGCTGGCGCAGACCCAACACAAATTCATTCGTGATTACCCGGGTACGTACATGGCCAAGTTCCTGACGTGGAAGCAGCCGCATTTCATCGGAGACAAAGGCACATTCCTCAGTGACATCGACATGAGCGACAACAGTCTGGTCCGTTCGATGGCCCTGCCGGATCGGATCCAGTCCATGATGCGGGCGTTCTCCGATGGCAAGACGTCCGGCTTCCTGAGTTGCATTGACATCGTGAAGGCGTCCTGCGAGGAGAACCCTGTGGTGCTGGAATTTGCCCTGTACAACATGCTGGATGGCTTCTACAACATGAAGACCCAGGACGGTGAGGTCATCTGCCAGTACATCCTGGACAACTACATCTTCGATGAGGACTGTGGAGCCAACCTGTCGGATGTCATTCGTCAGCGTGCGCAAGGCATCATCAACCTCCGTGTGGGCAACACGCCGCCCAACTTCAAGATTCCCGACCCGTCTGGCAAGGTGATTGACCTGTCCAAGGAGGTGGCCGCACACGAATACACGCTGGTGATGTTCTGGGCGAGCTGGTGTCACAAGTGTGAGCAGGAGATACCAAACCTGGTGCCCATGTACCAGGAGATGAACCCCCGTGGATTCGGCATGGTCGGCATCTCGGTCGACCAGCAGAAGGCGGCCTGGACCAAGGCCATCGCCGACAATCAGATTCCGTGGCCCAACGTCAGCCAGCTCAAGGGGTGGGACGCGCCCATCACGGATGACTACAAGATCACGCAGACGCCGACCTATTTCCTGTTGG
>WTID01000048.1 GCA_011522855.1 Flavobacteriales bacterium | reverse complement strand
AGCTCCCCCTCACCGAGGCCATCGACCGCATCGAGGTGGAGATCACCAAATTCGCCCCACCCATCGGCGGCGACTGCGACCGCATCGCGGTCGTCCTTCAGGGGTAAACGAGCAACCATATCGGGGCTCTAACGTCTTGTTTATGATCCCTTTCTACATGAGCCATTCCGCACACCCCCAGTCAACGCGCACCCTCCGGTGGGGGATGTGCTTCATTCTCATGATGGGCTTGGTGGCCGGCATGGTGGCCCAAGACGACTGTCCCTACGACCTGAATGGCGACGGAGTCACTGCGTTCAATGAGCTGCTGTTCTTCCTCAGTGATTACGGAGTAGCCGGCAACACAGACCACGACTTCAACGACAACGGATTCCGGGATTTCGAGGATGCGCTCATGCTCTCTCGCCACCTTGGCACCCAATGCCCTCAAACCGAGGTCGAAGACACGACGGGAATCATTCTGGGCCTCCTCATCGAGCCCGTCGACACCCTGACGCAGGGTCTCTCCGACGGCGCCGACACGATCCCTGCAAGCGCCATCACCTACCGGCTCTACGCCGCGGTCAGCCATCCAGAGGTCACCGTTGTCGGCGTTTGGGGCAATTCAGCATTTCCCTTGACGGTCAACGCCCCCGACGGCTTGTTCTTCTCTTCATTGCAAACCGTGCCCTCTGGCACCTATTTCGCTGATCAAGTCTCGCCCCTTCTGTTTCCCTCTTTTCCGACCTACGAACACGCATCGTGGTGGACCATGAATCAGGCACCCGGAGAAGACTTTCAGAACCATGTGACCCTCGGCAGCACATCCGATTTCATGGACGACATGGATGACGGCAACATCCAATTTGATGCCGACATGGGAGACGGGTGGTTTGTCTACGACGGCATTTACGATGTCAATGCATTGCCGACGGCGTCCAACCTGAAGTTGCTCGGACAGTTCACCACGCTCGGCCAATCGGGTCTCTGCGGTCAACTGAACCTCGAAATCCGCACCCACATTGATGGGGAGCCCACCCAATTCGAACAAGCCTTCGGACTCACCTTCTCCACACCCGGGGCAGACACCCCTTGTGAACCCCTGTCCCCTTGTCCAGACGGGGCGGATTTCAATCAAGACGGCGTGATCGGCACCTCAGAAGTGTTGGTGATGCTGGCCGCATTTGGCGACGTCACCACCGGGCCGGAAGACCTCAATGGCGATGGCGTCGTCAACGTCAGCGACGTCCTGATGTTGCTCGGGTCGTTCGGGATGGTCTGCGGCTGATCAGAGCTGCATCTCCGGCACCTCCGCCGGCACGATGAGTGTGCCGGCCGTCGCGGCTTGGATTTCCTCCACGGTCACGCCTGGCGCCCGCTCCACGAGGTGGAAGGCGCCGTCGCGGATGTCGAGCACCGCGAGATTGGTCACCACCCGCTTCACGCACGCCACTCCCGTCAACGGCAGCGAGCAAGAGGGCAACAGTTTGGACTCCCCGCGCTTGTTGGTGTGCATCATGGCGACCACGATGTTCTCCGCCGAGGCCACGAGGTCCATGGCGCCGCCCATGCCCTTGACCATGCGGCCGGGAATCTTCCAGTTGGCGATGTCGCCGTCCTGGCTCACCTCCATGGCGCCGAGCACCGTGAGCTGGACGTGCTGGCCGCGGATCATCGCAAACGAGGTGGCGCTGTCGAAGTAGACCGCACCGGGCAAGGCCGTGATGGTCTGCTTGCCCGCATTGATGAGATCCGCGTCGACCTCCGCCTCCGTGGGGAAGGGCCCCATCCCGAGGATGCCGTTCTCACTCTGGAATTCGACAGAGATGCCCTCGGGAATGTGGTTCGCCACGAGCGTCGGGATGCCGATGCCGAGGTTGACGTACCAGCCATCCCGGAGTTCCTGCGCGATGCGCCGCGCGATGCCATTCTTGTCCAACATGGGTCAATCCAAATGTAAAGCCCGCTCCACCAGCTGATCATACACGGCCCGCGCCGCCTCGAGGCGTTTCGGGTCGACGGTGTCGTTCACGTCGCGCTGGCGGGTGTGCGGTTCAATCCGTGGCGCTTCCGCCTCGATGTCCGCCTCCGTCAGGACCGCTTGAAGCACCGCCGTCGGCGACGCACTCCAGGTCGCATGGGAGACCAAAAGCAGCCGATGGCCGTCCACCGTGAGAGCGTGTCGATAGTAATCCGTCCACCGGTCCAGCCAGTAGTCCAGCATCTCTGGATCGCCCGCAGCCGATTCACTGCCGAAGCGGAATGGTTTGTGACCGCCACCAAACTCATGGTGGGCCAGCCAATCCATGTAGGTCCGGACAAATGGGTCCCCGTCCTGCATGGCCGTGTACCGGCCGTGCATGGCCAGCAAAGAAGCCGCATGGGCCAGCGGCTCGCGGAACATCAGCACCGCAGTGAACGCCCGGTTGTGCTCCCGAAGCGACGGGTAGCGCAGCAACGCATTGTTGTTCTTGGCCAAATAGGTCGTCCCAGGGCTCCGGACGAGGCCTTGAAAGTCGAGGTACTGGTCGTGCAATTCAGCATTCACGACATGCGGCGCGAGGTGGTCCTCCCTCACGAATGCGCCCTCGGTGTGGGCGAGAAAAAAGGGCTCCTCCAACGCCTCCGCAGAGTCCGCACCCACCAAGATGCCGTCGCCATGGCTGCGCTCCTTGAGCTCGCCCGTCTTCGGCTTGTAGAACCGGCGCCAGGTGCCCGGCGCCATCACAAAGGGCATGTTGGCGTAGTTGAGGCTACTGAATGCGCCCGTCTCCTCCAGCCGCTGGAGCAGGCTGGTCGTCCCCGCCCGGGCCAGACCGGTGACGAGAAGGAAGCGCGGCTCCCGCTCCCCCCCGCGTTTGCGCCAGCGCTTGACCTCCCAGTCATGAAGCCAACGGTGCAGCGTCGGGTGGTCCAATGCGATGCGGTGCAGGAGTTGATCGAGGGGCGAATACGCACCCTCCTGCGCCTTCCATTTCGGGAACACGAAGCTCAGCGTACCGCCGATGGAGAGGGCCAGAATGCCGGGCCAACGGCCGAAGGCCGCCATGGCGTCCGGGTCATCCTGAACCTCGCCCCAAGCCCACGGCAAGGCCGTGCAAACCAGCACCACAGCGAGTGCCAAAGCGAGCAAGAGAAGCAGCGAGACCAGCACCTTGGCCGTCCGGTCCTCAAGCTCCTCCAACGCCTCGTCATCCTCACCAGCCTCCAGCAGACCGTCCAACAAGTGCACGCTGTCCAGAGCCAATCGGGACAGGACAGACAACCGGCTGCGGAGCAGTAGGAAGCCCAGATAGCTCGACACCAGAATGAGGAACCAGACCATGGCGTTCAAGGGAAGGCAGGCAGGACGCGCGTCCAGTTCGGCAGATGGTGGTGACCGTCGTGGTGGGCCGCATGAACGTCGTGGTAGAGCACGCCCTCCGGCCCGACCACCCAGAGTTCACCCGAATTCTGCTCCTCGAGGAACCACCGGCCATCCGGCAATGCCTCTTGCAGTCCCTCGCTCGAGGTCATGATGCCGGCCTCCGCCATCAGCTCCGGATAGAGCGGCGTGAAGGACCCCGAGGCAAGGTCGTACAGGGTCATCTGGGAGTGGTATTGCGCCACCTCCACCTCATCCTTGGACACCGGGTACTTGTGGGCCTGGTTGGTGTAGACCCCGTTGTTCTCCTGCACGTTGTTGTTGAAGATGACCAGCGTACTGTCGTTGACGATGTCGACGTCATGCTGGGCGGCGAGCGGACCGTTGATGATGCGGATGACCTCCCCGGTCGAAGGGCGGAACTGGAGCACGCATTGCAGGTTCCGAAAGCTCAGGAACAGGTCTCCCACCTCCATGTATTCCGAGGGGGTCAACGCCGGTTCCACATCGTTGAGGTGAAGCGGATCCTGCGCATCGCCGGAACGCAGGATCAGGTGGTCGAGTCCATTGTCCCGAAGCACCTCGGCCATGGAGTGCACCTCGAGGAGGTGGCCAGTTTTGGGGTCGATCCGCGCCACGCTGTTGTCCAGAAAATGCACCGTCCGATCGCCCATCCGGTAGCGGCCCCGGTACGCGATGTGCCGCCCGCCCCGCTCCCAACGCATGGTGCAGGCCCACAGGCTCCCGTCCGCAGCGCGGTTGATCGCGTGGTGAAAGCTCAGACTGTCCTGCCGCCAGAGGAGGTTGGACGCCGAGTCCAGGCGGAAGAGGGGCGCGCGGTTCGTGATGAAGCTCACCACCGACCGGTCCTCGAGCAGCAGCGGGTGATGGATGCGCCAATGGGGCTTCAGGGGACCGATTTCGGCGGGAACCGCCCACCGGTGGCGCTCCTGACCGTCTCGGAGGTTCCGGACGGCGATGGTCCGCCCATCCTGCTCGTCGGAGTAGGCCGTCAAGGTCAGGACATCCTTCTCGAGGCGGTTCACCGGGGTGAAATCCGCCGGGGTCGGCACGAACGTCTGCGGCAGGGTCTGCACCTCTTCCACCGACTGCTTGAGCTGGTCCGGGAAGCCGGACAACAGCTCCACCACGCCGTTGAGGGCTCCGAAATCACGGTCCTTCTTGGCCCGGTGCTTCGCCATCCAGCCAAACGCACTCAGCACGGCCAACAGGGCCACAGCCTGGGTCAGGAGCTTCAGGCCCCATTTGGCCTTGCCCTGACCGCGCAGGAACCGCTTGATGCGGAGCCAGACAATGAAGCCGAGGGCAAACAGGACGAGCCCGCCAATCAGGATGACCAGCAAGGCGCCGACAGTGACGCCGCCTCCGGGACCGATGTAGGCGAAGGGCTGCATTGGGGGTCAGGCCTCGCGGACCGTGCGCTGTTCGATGCGCTTCTCGTGGTCGACACCCTGGAAGATGCGTTGGACGAAGATGCCGGGCGTGTGGATCTGGTTGGGGTCCAGCTCACCGGCCGGAACGAGTTCCTCGACCTCGGCGATGGTGATCCGACCGGCCATGGCCATCGGCGGGTTGAAGTTCTTGGCGGTGGCCTTGAAGATGAGGTTGCCGGCGGTGTCGCCCTTCCACGCCTTCACGATGGCGAAATCGGCCGTGAGGGCGGTCTCGAGGATGTGCGGCTTGCCATTGAATTCGCGGACCTCCTTGCCCTCGGCCACTTCCGTTCCGTAGCCTGCCGGCGTAAAGAAGGCGGGGATGCCCGCGCCACCTGCCCGGCAGCGTTCGGCGAGCGACCCCTGCGGAATCAGGTCCACCTCAAGCTCGCCCGACAGCATCTGGCGCTCGAACTCGTCATTCTCGCCCACATAGCTGGAGACCATCTTCCGAATCTGCTTGCCCTGAAGGAGCAGGCCGAGCCCGAAGTCGTCCACCCCGGCATTGTTGGAGATGCAGGTCAGGCCCGTCACACCGAGTCGGACGAGCTCGTCGATGCAGTTCTCGGGGATCCCGCACAGGCCGAATCCCCCAAGCATCAGGGTCATGTCGCTTTCGATTCCCTCACACGCCTCGCGTGCATCACGGACCGTCTTGTTCAGTGCCATGTCGTCATTCGAATAGATCCTCGTTGTCGTCTCCTCCGCCGCGGAAATCGATGCTCCGTGCGGCAAGGACCTCCTCGCACGGCACCGCCTTGGTCGCGCCTTCCGGCGGCCGGAAATCCTCCGCCAGCAGACCCA
>WTID01000288.1:3160-5687 GCA_011522855.1 Flavobacteriales bacterium | reverse complement strand
TCCGCGCTCTGGACGTAGCGGAAATCGCCGGAGGTGATCAAATCCTGTTCCATGGGCGTGTTGAACAAAGAAAGAGACACCGCTCCCCCCTTTGGAGTTCAGCCCACCGGTCAATGAGGCCCACCGTGTGAACAACCACCAAGTGGTGCATTGTGGATTGCCTTCAACATCCCACAATCTCCCACCTTCCTCCGACCCGCTCAAAACTGGACTCAACAGACTCAATTTCAGATTACTGTGGATTTTCCTGGGGATTTTCTCCCTCCACGGATGTGGACACTTTTTCCACAAAGTGTCGGATTGTGGGGCTACGTGGGAAATCGTGGGAAAAAGCGGGTACTTTTGGATGGGCAAGTGCCCATTGAACCATGCTCAACCTCCTCGGGGAATACCACTGTCGGATCGACGCCAAAGGGCGCGTCAGCTTCCCGGCCAAGCTGCGGAAGCAGCTGGACCGCGTGTTGCACGACGGCCTGGTGGTCAACCGCGACATCTTCGAGGGGTGCCTGGTGATCTACCCCAAGCCGGAATGGGACAAGGTCAATGCCGAGATGTCCCGGCTCTCGCGGTATGACCGCAGCCACCAGCTCTTCCAGCGGAAATTCATGAAGGGGGCCACCCTCGTGGAGGTGGACGGCTCCGGCCGCCTGCTCGTGCCGGCCGCACTGCTCGGCCACGCCGGCCTCGAAGCAGGCAAGGCGGGCGACTGCGTGGTCACCGGCCTCGGCGAGAAAATCGAAGTGTGGTCCAAGGCCCGCTTCGAGCAGCAGGTGCTCGGCGGCGAAGACGATTTCGACTTCGGTGCCCTCGCCGAGAAAGTGCGCCAGGACATCGATCCGGCGCGGAACCCCAACGACTCCGCCCGCAACTGATGTCCACGACGTACCACGTTCCCGTGCTGTTTGACGCCTCCCTCGACGGATTGGCCCTGCAGCCCGGCGGAACGTACGTGGACTGCACCTTTGGCGGTGGCGGACACAGCCGCGGCATCCTCGAACGCCTCGGGCCGGAGGGACGCCTGTTCGGATTCGATTGCGACCCCGACGCGGCGGACAACGTGCCCGACGACCCGCGGTTCCACCTCATCCCCGAGAACTTCCGGTTCGCCTCCAACTTCCTTCGTCTCCAGGGCGTGCAACAGGTGGACGGCATCCTCGCCGATCTGGGCGTCAGCTCGCACCAGTTCGACGCCGAGGACCGCGGCTTCAGCACCCGGGGCGACGGCGGCCTCGACATGCGGATGGATCCCCGACTGGCCGAAGGGGCCGACGCCCTGTTGCGCCGCATGGAGGCCGAAGAGCTGACCCGGCTCTTCCGTCAGTTTGGCGAACTCCCTCAGCCCCACAAGGCCGCCCGGGCCATCCTCAAGGCCCTCGCGGAAGAGACGGGCGACACCCTCTCCACAGGATGGCTTCAAACGGTCCTCGGACCCCTCGCCCCGCCCAACAAGCGCAACCAATACCTCGCCCAGGCCTTCCAGGCGCTGCGCATCGCCGTCAACGACGAACTCGGTGCGCTGGCGGACCTGCTCCGCGCCAGCCTCCGCCTGCTCAGGCCCGGCGGGCGGCTTGTCGTCATCAGCTACCACAGCCTGGAGGACCGCATGGTCAAGCGCTTCATGCGCGCCGGCAACCTCGAAGGCGACATCCAGAAGGATTTCAAGGGCCGGGCCCTCGTCCCGTTCGACAAGGTGACCGGCAAGGCCCTGGTGGCCGGTCCCGAGGAAATGGTCCAGAACCCCCGGTCCCGAAGCGCCCGACTGCGCGTCGCGGCCCGCAACACCCTCGCCGCATGATGGGCCGCCGCAAACCCGACCGCCGCAAGAAGGCCAACCGCCGGCTGACCCCCGAGGAACAGCTGGCGCGGAGCGTGGCCACCCCCTCCCGCGGCAAGAAGAAGCGGAAGGGCAAGGTGCACTCCCACGCCAAGCCACTCGACCCGGCCTCCGGACCGGATCGGAAGCCACGCACCGAACGCAAACCCGGCCGCCTCCGCGAAGGCTTCCGCCGCGTGTTCGCCCCGGTTCGGCACTCCCTGACGGGAGAATGGCTGGGCGGACCCGAGGTCATTCGCCACCTCCCCTTCGCCGCCTTCCTGGGCGCCCTCTTCATCGGCTACATCTACCTCGAATACCGGTACGAGTACGACGAGCGGGCCATCAAGGAAGGCCGCAAGGAGGTCCGCAACCTCCGCCACCACGAGCAGGCCCTGCGCGGCCGGTTCGAATCCCAACTGCAGCGCAGCCGCCTCGACGAGGCCATGGCCGACGTGGACCTCACCGCCCCTGATTCACCGCCCGTCCTCCTGCCGGACGCCAACCCCACCAGCCCGTGAAGCGCACCGAGCACATCGCCTCCCGGGCCTGGTTCATCTTCGCCCTCTTCGCCCTCTTCGGCGTCGGCATCGTCGCGCGCATCATGCTGGTGCAGCTCGACCCGCAGTACGAGGCCGGCAAGGCCATGCTGCCCCAGCTGCGCACCATCGAGCCGGAACGGGGCCGCATCCTCTCCGCGGAGGGCCATCTCCT
>WTID01000288.1:0-3060 GCA_011522855.1 Flavobacteriales bacterium | reverse complement strand
TGCGCACCATCGAGCCGGAACGGGGCCGCATCCTCTCCGCGGAGGGCCATCTCCTCGCCGCCAGCGTGCCCCGGTTCGACCTGCATTGGGATCCCACGGTCATCGACACTGAGCAGGAAAAAGCCGACTTCCTCGCCGCCCTGCCCGCGCTGGCCGAAGCCTGCCGCCGGGAATTCGGGAAGCGCAGCACAGCTGGCTGGCGCGACTTCCTGCTCGACACCCACCGAACCGGCACCAGCCGCTACGTGGCCATCGCCCGCAACATCGAATGGGACCGCCGCCAGACCGTGGAGTCCTTTCCCTGGATTGACGGACGGGGCCAGAATCGATCGGGCTTCATGTTCACCGAGAAGCCCCGCCGGGACAAGCCCTTCAGTCCACTGGCGAACCGCACCATCGGCCTGCATCGCCCCCAAGGCAACAGCGTGGGCATCGAAGCCGCCTACGACTCCGCCCTCTCCGGACAGGCCGGCGAGCGCTGGATGCGCCGGATCCACGGCAATTACTGGATCCCCGCCACCGACGATTTCCTGCGCTCCCCCGAGCCCGGACTCGATGTCCGGACCACCCTCGACCTCCGGACGCAGGATGTCGCCTCCGACGCCCTGCGCGCCCAGCTCGGCAAGCACGAGGCCGAATGGGGATGCGCCGTGGTCATGGAAGTTGCGACCGGCAACGTGGTGGCCATCGCCAACCTCGTCCGGGACCCCGAGACCGGCCAATGCTCCGAGTCCTACAACCACGCGCTCGGCTCCGCTGTGGAACCCGGATCCACCTTCAAGCTGGCCAGCCTGATGGCCATGCTCGAGACCGGACGGATCGCCCCCGGCGACACGCTCGACACCGGCAATGGGATGATTGTCACGGCCCGCGGCTGTTCGGAAATGAAGGACACCAGCTACCCCAAGGGAGGGTACGGCCCACTCCGCCTGGACGAGGTCTTCGAGCGCAGTTCCAATGTTGGGACGGCCTTGGCCATCCAACAGGTATTTGGAGAGAACCCGCAAGCCTGGCTTGACGCCCTCTCTGAGATCGGCATCGGTCGGAAACTCGGAGTGGAACTCGCCGGCGAAGGCACGCCGACCGTGCACAAGAGCACCGGGGAGCGCACCTGGAGCTCCTGCTCCTTGACCTCGATGTCCATTGGCTATGAGGTGGCGATGACCCCGCTGCAGACGGCCGCCTTCTACAATGCGATCGCCGCCGACGGCCGGCTCATCCGCCCGCGGTTTGCCGATGCCCTGCTCGACGGGGCCACGGTCGTGGAAGAACTGCCCACCGTCGTCCTCGAAGAGCGCATCGCCAGCCGCACCACCCTCTCCGCCCTGCAGAACATGATGGAAATGGTCTGTGCCCCCGGCGGGCACGGCACGGCAGAAGATGTGTTCCGCAATCGTCCGTACCGGGTCGCGGGCAAGACGGGCACAGCCCGGGCCAGCCGACCGGGAGGCGGCTATGACGGACACCGGGGGTCCTTCGTCGGGTACTTCCCGGCCGAGCGTCCGGCCTTCACCATTGCCGTGGTCGTCCAACGCCCGACCCAAGCCGGTTACTACGGCGGCGTCGTGGCCGCACCGGTCTTCCGGGCCGTCGCCGACCACCTCTACGGCACCCGGCCCGAACTCGCCGGAGACAACGGCGGCGCCCTCGCCGGAGCGCCCCGCCTTCCCGTTTCCATGAACGGGCACCTCGCCACCCTGCGGGCCCTGTACGACGAACTCGACATGCCCTTCCTGGTGGACACGACCGGCCAGGGCACCACCCCTCCGACCCACGTCGCTGCCCAGACGGGCGAGCGCCAGGTCACCCTCACCGCCCGACGCGTCCCCGAGGACGCCGTCCCGGATGTCCGCGGCATGTCCCTCCGCGACGCCCTCCAATTGCTCGAGCGTCAAGGCTTGCGCGTGGACATCCAGGGGCGGGGCACGGTCCGACGCCAGAGCCTCGCGCCCGGGACCGAACCCCGCAACGGCCAAACCATCCTCCTCGAACTGTCATGAAGCTGCTCAAGGACATCCTCTACGGAGCGCGGATCACCGAGGTCGCCGGATCCACCCACATCGCGGTGGAATCCGTGGTGGCCGACAGCCGGCAGGTCAAGCCATTCGGCTGCTTCGTCGCCATTCCCGGCACCGCGGTGGACGGCCACGAGCACATCCCCGGTGCCGTACGCGCCGGAGCCGCCGCCATCGTGTGCGAACGCATGCCCGCGGAGGACGACCGCAGTGATCAGGTCGTCTACATCCAGGTGGAAAACAGCCGGGCCGCCCTCGGCCACCTCGCCGCCAACTTCCACGACAACCCGACCGAGCGCCTCAAGGTCATCGCCATCACCGGCACCAACGGCAAGACCACGGTGGCCACCCTCCTCCACCGGCTCGCCCGCATGTTTGACCGAAAGGCCGGCCTGGTCAGCACCGTGGAGAACCGCATCGTGGACCGCGTGGTTCCCGCCACGCACACCACACCGGATCCGGTCGGCCTGCAGAAGCTCTTCGCCGACATGCTCGATGCCGGGTGCACGCATTGCTTCATGGAAGCGAGCTCGCACGCCCTGGACCAGCACCGCCTGGCCGGGTCCCAGCTGACGGGCGGGGTCTTCACGAACATCACCCACGACCACCTCGATTACCACGGGGATTTCAACGCGTACATCGGAGCCAAGAAGTCGCTCTTCGACAAACTCCCCGCCACCGCCTTCGCCCTGACCAACGCCGATGCGCGGCACGGTGACACCATGGTGCAGGGCACCCGAGCCCGCATCGTCACCTATGCCACCCATCAGGTGGCCGACCACAAAGCCCGCATCGTGGAGAACGGCTTGGGCGGACTGCAACTCCACCTCGAGGGACAGGACCTCTACACCCGGCTGATTGGCGAGTTCAACGCGTCCAACCTGACCGCGGTCTACGCCGTGGCCCGAGAACTCGGATGGAACACGATGGACACCCTGACCCACCTGTCCTTGCTCGAGGCCCCGGCCGGCCGGATGCAACAGGTGCGCGCCGGAGCGGGCGACGTGCACGCCATCGTGGATTATGCCCACACCCCCGACGCCCT
>WTID01000127.1 GCA_011522855.1 Flavobacteriales bacterium | reverse complement strand
GCGCGCACCCCATTCGAGCAGGCCTACGATTTCCGGTACCGCGAGGACATCCACGCTGCTTACGCGACGTGGGGCCGGAAGTATGGCGCGTGGGGCGTTCAAGTGGGCGGCCGCGGTGAGGTCGTCTACACCACCGCCGAGCTCCAGGGCGACAGCGCCGACCTGGCCGCCGCCGTCGAGCAGCTCGGGGGCGACGAGGCCCTCTTCGTCAACGACTACGTGAGCTTCTATCCGTCGGCCAACCTCAGCTACACCGTCGACGACCGCAACCAGTGGGTGCTCAGCTACAACCGCCGGGTCAACCGCCCCCGCGGCCGGCAGGTCAACCCCTTCGTCGACAACGCCGATCCGCGGAACCTTCGCTACGGCAATCCGTTCCTGCGCCCCGAGTACACTGACGGCCTCGAGTTCGGCCATCAACTCACCACCAAGGCGGTGACGCTGACGACCTCGTTGTTCTACAAGACCACCCGGGATGTGATCCGCCGTTACATCGAAGTCGCCGAGACGGGCGTCGCCTACCGCACCTATGTCAACCTCGCCCGCCAGAGCAACTCCGGCCTCGAGGTGGTCGCCATGTGGCGCAAGGGCCGCACCCTGCAGGTCCGCCTCAACGGAAGCGTCTACTACCAGAGCACCGATGGCTCCAACCTCGCACCGGACCTCGGCAACAACGGGTTCCAGGGCAACGCCGGCTACCAGGTCTCCGCCCTGGTGAAGGGGGGCTGGAAGGTTCAGCTCGACGGACGCTACCGCGCCCCGGCCGAATACCCACAGGGCACGTTTGCCGGCTACGTGTCGCACAGTGCAGCCGTCAACCGCGATTTCTACGACGGCAAGCTCCGGGCCTCCGTCCGGGTCAGCGACATCTTTGACCAGCGCCAATGGTCGTACACTTCTGAAGGCAGCGACTTCTTCCAAGACGGCACCTTCAAGCGCCAGTCCCGGTTCGTCTACGCCTCCCTGACCTGGTCGTGGGGCAAGCTCGAGCCCGGCCAGAAGCGCGGACGGGGCGAATACGACCGCGGCTCCGGCGGCAGCTTCGAAGGAGGTGAATTCTGACGCCCTCCCCGACGGTCCTTTCCTCTTTTACGATGGCGGTTGCGCCCTCTGCCACCGCGCCGTGCGCCTCCTGCTGCGGTGGGAGCGACCCGGCTCCCGGCCCGGTCGAGCCCTGCGCTTCGCCCCCCTCGACGGGGCCATGGCCGGCCGCCTGAGGGCCACCGGCACCCTGCCCCCAGAACGGGACGCCGTGGTCTTCGTGGCCGACGGCGAGGCCACCACGGCAGAGGCCGCCGTCCGCTCCGCCCTGCGCGCCGTCGGCCGGCCGGGCCTGGCCGCCCTCCTCGGACTCTGGCCCGCCCCGCTCCGCCGATGGGGATACCGCACCATGGCGGCCAACCGGACCCGCTGGTTCGGCCGGACGGAGGCCGCTTGTCCCCTGCCGGAGGACTCACAACGATTCCTTCTTTGAACCTCGGAGGCCCTCACCGGTCATAGCTTCGTGGCCGTAGAACCGATGCCGACCGTCCAAGCCGAGATCCTCCCCACCCTGGAGGCTGCTTCCGCGCCTGATCTCCGCGGCGCGGCGTGGCGGTGGTTCGACGACATGGCCACCGTGCCGTGGGACCTGTGGACGGCGCTGCCCGGCGGCTCCGCCTACCTCGACCCCCGCTATTTCCACGCCATGGCCGGCCACGGCAAGGTCCAGTGCCGCCTCGGCCTGCTCATGACCGCCTCCGGCGACTGCGTGGGTGGCCTTCAAATGCAGTCCGTCCTGAGCGAGTCCCGCACCCCGGAAGACCACCTCGAGGTCTCGGCCGGCGTGCGGCTGTTCATGGGCATCCTGCAGCCCGGCGGGCGGCCTTTCCAGTTCCGGACCCTCGTGGCGGGCCAGGGCCTCGGCACCGGCGAACATGCCTTCCGCTGGCACGAAGGCGTCCCCGTTGCGGACCGCGTCCGGTTCACCGAACTGGCCTTCGAAGCCTGCGCCCGAGAGTGGGGCATCCGCGTCTGGATGGCCAAGGACTTCGGGCCGGAACTCGACGCCGACCTCGGACCCCATTGGTCCCGCAAGTGGCAGCGCGCCACGTTTGATCCCCTGATGGTCACCCCGCTCGATCCCACCTGGACCGGCCCGGACGACTGGATGGACGCCCTGCGCACCAAGGCCCGGACCAAGGTCCGCAGCATCCTCGCGCGCAATGCCGAGGTTGCCTTGGAGCGCCTCACCAATCCGGAACGGCTCCGAGAGATCGGCCCCGCCCTGATCGAGCTCTACGACAAGGTGTACGGCCGGGCCAGCATCGTGATGGGCGGACTGGAGGCCGGCGACTTCGCGCGGCTCGCCGAGCAGTGGGGCGACGACTTCCTGCTGGTCACCCACCACTTCGAGGGGCGGCTGGTCGGATTCCATTGCGGCCTGCACCACGCCGAGCCGGAGGGCGGCACCATCGAGGCCTACTTCGTCGGCTTCGAACCGGAGCTGAACAAGGAATGTGCGCTCTACCAGCGGATGCTCATCGAGTTCATCCATTGGGGCATCGGAAAGAACGCCCGCCGCGTGGTGATGGGCCGGACCGCCATGGAAATCAAGAGCACCTTGGGCGCGTTGCCCGTCCCGATGTCGACGTGGGTGCACATCCGGCTGCCGCTGGCCATGCCCGTCATCCGCTGGATGATCCGCCGCAGCCCGCCGCACCCGTTCAAGCCGCGCCGGGCCTGGCGGGCCGAATGGCTCGACCGCTGGGAGGCGGATGGGTTCCGGTTCAATTGAGCCGTCAGGCCTCTTCCTCGACCGTGCCCCGGCCGGTGAAAGCCGCCCACAGGCTGCCAAGCAGGGCGAGCAGGATCAGCACACTGCCCGCCGACGCCACCGTCCGCGCCGTGCCCACCGCGGGCACATCAAAGGCCATTTCCACCTCGTGGTTGCCCTGTGGAACGACCACCGCGCGGAACGCGTAATTGACGCGCAGCATCTCCGCCGGCTCGCCGTCGATGGTGATGGACCAGCCTTCCGGATAGTGGATCTCGCTGAAAACGAGAAGCCCCTCGGCCGGCGTCTGGACCTCGTAGGTCTGCCGGTCCGGCGTGAACGACACCAGCTCGGCACGGCCGCCGCTGGCGGCGCCCGGCACCACGCCCGTCAGCGCATCCGCCATCGACTCCGGCACCACGGCGGCGCGGGGGTCGGTCAGGGACTCGAGGGCATCCATTTCGGCGTCGGCCCCGTCGGCCATCGTCCAGCCCGAGGCGAACCAGGCGTTGCCAAGCGCCCCCGCGTTGGGGATCGGCTGCTGGTTCGGGTCGAAGACGATGTATTGCGTGTTGAGCATGTGGTGGACCGGCATGCCGGCGAGCGCGGCCTCAAGGCCCTGCGCGTTGGCCTTGGCGGCGAACTGCTGCTGCTCCGGCTGGAGCACCCGCTCGATCAGGTCTTGGTAGCGGCGGAGTTTGGCGCCGTGGTAGCCGCCCACGCTGCGGTGGAAGTAGCTCGTGGTGGCGTCGCTGAAGGCGCCGCGGAGGTTGAGCACACGGAAGTGGTCCACCGTCTGCAGGCCGGCAAAGCGGGCGGCGTCGAGGACGCGCTCCTCGCGCTTTCCGATGCGGCCGTCATAGGACGAACGGACGCGGGCGACCTCGCCCTCGATGGCCTCCTGGACGGCCGGATTGCGGCGCACGCGGTCGGCGAGGATGGCCTCGTCGGCGGCCGACGGCGTGTAGGGATACTTGTACTCGACGGTGCGGATCCAGCCCTGATCGGCGGGCTGGTAGCGGCGGTCCACCGACTGCATGTCGGCCAGCGTGGCCACGGCGAGCACCGCCACGGCGATCTGGGCCGCCAGCGGCTTCTCCGGCTGCATCGCGCGCAAGCGAACGATGGCCAGCAGACCGACGATGGCCAGCAGCACCAGCCCAAAGCTCCGCCACACGTCCGCGCTGAAGACCTCGAGCCTCTGCTCCAGCGCGCGGGCGGCCCCGAGCTGCTCGACGGCCCGGTCCGGGCGGACGTGGCTCTCGAAGTCGAAGACGAGCGTCGGCGCGAGCGCAAACAGCAGCATCAGCGCCACCGGCACCCCGGCGGCGATGAACAGGGTCCGCCCCCATTCGACCTTTCCGGCCAACGCATCGCGAAGGAGGAGCCCGACGCCGATGGGCAGCATGCATTGGATCAGCATGAGCATCATCTTGGTGTCCCGGAACTTGGCAAAGCCCGGCACACTGTCGAGGAAGAAGTCGGTCAGGCCGGATGCGTCGCGCCACGAGAGCACGATGGCCAGCAGCGCCACCACCAACATCGGCCAGCGGAGCACGTCGCGCCGCAGAATGAGCGAGACCATGAAGAGCGCGATGAGGATGGCCCCGAAGTAGAAGGCGCCCCCGCTGAAGAGCTGTTCGCCCCAGTATAGCGGGCTGTTGCCGCCCTTGACGTCCGGCACGAGGATGCTCCAGAACTCGCCGCGGCCCATGGAGTACTGGAGGATGTAGTCCTTGTCGAGGCCGGACTCGCCGACCTCCACCCCGCCCGTCGGCGAAAGCAGGACCTCGCCCCGCGTGGTGTGGGGCGTGTAGTCGAGGGTCGGCCCGATGAGCGCCGCATTGGGCACCACCGCCAGGCCGGCCGCCGCCAGCAGGACGCCGCCGGTCACCAGCGCCCGCCGGGTCGCCCCGGAACGCACGAGCCGCACCGTCTCCGCGATCCCGAATCCACCAACGAGGAACGCGAGGTAGTACGTCATCTGCAGGTGGTTCGCCGCAAGGTTGACCGCGGTGAACGCACACGCCAGGCCCGCGCCGAGCCACAGGTTGCGGCGGTACGCCACGAGCACCCCCGCGAGGATGCCGGGCAGCGTGGCGATGGACATCACCTTCGCCGCGTGGCCCGCCCCGAGGTAGAGGATGTTGAGCGAACTGAATCCAAACCCGAGCGCCACCAGCACCGAGACCCAAGGCCCGCAACCGAGCAGCGCCGCCAGCAGGTAGGCGCAGAGCAGGGCGACCAGCAGGTGGTCCGCCGGACGCGGGAAGCCGAGCCGCAGCACCTTGCCAAGCCACGAGCCCGCATTGACGTCCTGCGTCCGCATCCCGAGCTGGAAGGTGGGCATGCCCCCAAACTGGCTGTCGGTCCAGAGCGCCTGCTCGCCGGTGCGGTCGCGGTGGTCGTTGACCTCCTTGGCCGTCGCGGTGAAGTGCTCGATGTCCGGCATCCGCAGGCGGTACCCGTCAAACGACTTCGAATAGAAGGAGCCCGCCACCGCAGCCAGCAGGGCCACGGCGATGAAGTGAGGCAGGAAGGAACGGAGGAGCTGGGCAGGGTTCGGACGGTCGCTCATGCGGCTCAAGTTAGGACCGGCACACCGGCCTGCCACAGACGAAAGCGGTCATTCCTTCCCGTCGTCCACTTCCTCGAATTCGACGTATTCGCCGAGGTGGTCATCCTTGGCCGGCTTCTGCGGCCCGGCACCCGAACCGGCACCCGCGTCCCGTCCCGAGGCACTCCCCCCGCGCGGCGCAGAGGGACGACGACGCCCGCCAAACAGGCGGTCCAGGAAGCGGAAGACGAACCACGCCACGACGAGGCCGACCAGCGTCCGGAACAGCCCCGGCAACATTACTTGGAGAGGTAGAGGTTCCGCTCGGAGTAGATCTTCCGGAAGAACGGATCGCGCAGGGTGTCGATGAACTGGATGGCCTCACCCGTGGACTTCATCTCCGGGCCGAGCTCCTTGTTGACCTCCGGGAACT
>WTID01000296.1 GCA_011522855.1 Flavobacteriales bacterium | reverse complement strand
TCTCCGTCTCCGTGCGATAGACGACGTGGAAGACCACGGGGATGGTCACCACCGGATTCTGGTTGTTGGCGCGTTGCTCGGCCACAACGGGCGCCCACTCCTCGGTATGCTCCTCGATGCGCTGCACGGCATCGGCGTATTTCTGGAGCCCCATCATCTCCACGTGCTTTTCGTGGGCATGGCAGGTCCGCTGGGGAAGAAGGGCCGTGGTGGCGTCCTCGGCAGAAAGCGAGGAATTCTGCGCAATGGCGGAGAGGGCGAACAGCGCTCCGCAGCAGAGCAAAAGGAATTGCTTCATGATTTGGTCAATGATCAATAGGAAAAGGTAAGAATCATCCTACCACTAATCTTGTAGGCTGAATCCTACGCAATCCGGGAAATTTGTAATTGACGGCAAAAACACATATTTCGAATGTCAGTCGCGTGTGATGGGCGGGCGGGAAGCCCATGGTGCGATTTCAGGGTCGTGACCGGCAGATTGGGAATGAAAACTGGGTTCCCATGCCCTTGATGGCACTGGTCCAAAGGGCTTTTCATGGGGGAGAAGGGAAGCACCAACAATAGCCCCGGGCGCGAGGGTTGTATTTTTAGGGAACCAACGACTGTTCGATGTTTCGCCTTTTCTCTTGGCTGTTTCTCTTGCTGTGGGGGGGAGTTCTCTCCCCCGGACAGGGAGGAGAGTTGCCCGGCGAGCATCACTTGGTGGTCACGGTTCACATGGAGGGCGAGGGGTTCATGTGCCCGTTTTTGACCCCGCAGTTCATGGATCTCCTGCAGTCCCGGTCCCACTGGGTTCACCCCGAGCCGCTCGAGAGTCGCATCCACTATTCCCAGCCTCTGGACGAGGCATGGTCACAGGACGAAGTGATGAGTGTACTCAAGGACATTGGATATCCGGAAGAAGGCGCCGTATTCCTCCAATGGGACACCGTGGCCGTGATGCCCTTGAAACCGCAACCATGAGGCCCGGTTTTCGCATTCTGTTGGTGGTCATGGCCACATGGTCAGCACTTTCCGGGCATTCGCAAGGGGTGGGGCACACTTTTTTGCGTCGGTACAATTTGCCGGACATCCAGACTGGCCTGTCCTTGGCGACCACCCCGGAAGGGGGCTTTGTCGCGACCGGCCAGCATTTCAACAACGGCAGCTACGGGGAGTGCGATGTCTATGTCTATCGGGTCGACGACTGCGGCAATCGGCTGTGGTTCAACCTCTATGGCACCACCGCCAGCGAGGGCGGACGGTCCATCCTGCCCCTGTCCGATGGTGGATTCCTGGTGACCGGGGCCCACATCGAGCTCATGGTGGGTGGGGCGGATGATGGGGGAGAGGGCCTCATCATGCGCCTCGATCCCGCAGGAGGAGTCGAGTGGTTCCGTTTGTATTCGGGTCTGAATTGGGTGTTCGAGGCCCGGGAGGTACCCGGTGGGTTCATCGTGGTGGGCAACGATGGCAATCACCCGGTCGTGGTCAAGCTGGATGGGGCTGGCAACGTCCAATGGGCGACCACCATGACCGGAATGGCCGAGATGGCCCTGGCCCTCGACATCTTGGACGATGGGAGCATCGTCTTCGCCACCAACGACGTGCTGTCCGCTCATGACATCGAGGTGGCGCGTCTCGATGCCGATGGTCAGCCCCAATGGATTCGGGGGTATGGTGCGGGGTATGTGCCCGGCACCAACCAGCACATCCAATGGGGGTGCGACCTCCTCCTCGATGGGGAGGGGCACATTTATGCCATCGCCCCCACTCAGGATGCGGGGATTGGAGGCAAGGACATCATCGTGCTCAAGCTGGAGGAGGACAATGGAGACATCGTCTGGAGCCGGGCGTTCGGAAGTGGCGCGGAAGACACTGGTCGCCAGCTGGTCCGGGCGGGCAATGGGTTTGGCCTCGTGGGCAGCACCGAGAGCTTTGAGGCGCTCGCCATCGACCATCCCGAGACCCTGACGGAGGACCTCTTCGAGGAAAACATCCTGCTGGCCCGTTTCGACGCGCAAGGCTTTGTCCAATGGGCAAGAATCTATGGCGGTGCCGGACGGGAAAGAGGTGTGGGCATCCAATACGACGAGGCCATCGGATTCACGATGTCGGCCTTTTCGGAATCCGAAGTGTTCGGCAACGCAGATGGGTCCATGGACCCCCTGTTCATCCGAACCGATTTCGACGGGTCGGTGGGGTGCCAATCCGTGGAGGTGACGCTCGTGTCGTTCCCGGTGCCCTACGTCTCCACACCGATGAGCTTGGCCGACGTGTCCGGAGCGGACATTTCGGTGGTGGATGAGCCAATCGTGACGACCCCCTTCGCTCCGTTGGATGAATACCAGTGCGAGGTGTGCTTCAATGTGCCCCAATGCGAACCCGAGATTCCAGGGGTCTGCCTTGGCGATTCCATCCGGTTTGAGAATGTCAGCGAGATCGGGTTGAAATGCTATCAGGAATGGGTCCTGACCGGCCCCGGTATCGACAGTCCGCTGGTTTTTTCCGCTGACATTCAGGGCCAGTTGGACTGGCTGCCTTCTGCGCCGGGGGAGTACACCGCCATCCTCAGGTCCACCTGTCCCGAAGTCCCCGCGGCGGACACCGCATTCGTCTTCGTCTCCCAGATCGAGCCCCAGATTTCCGCCCTCTCCGATTACGGTGGATTCGGAGTCTCCTGCCACGGTGGGGTGGATGGCTGGGTTCAAGGAGAGGCCCAAGGGGGCTATGTCCCCGGCGGGCAGTATCAATGGGACTGGAGCACGCTTTCCGGGCAACCCGTTCCGTCGGATTCCTTGTCGGCCGGCCAGTTCTTGGGCGTTGTGACGGATGAGGCGGGCTGTTCTGCTTCGGTGGAAGTCGAGGTGTCGGAACCGCCCGCCTTGACCGTGGGCACCCAGGTGGTGTCCGATTACGGGGGGTACATGGTGAGTTGTGCTGATGGGGCGGACGGCATGGTGCAGGCCTTGCCCTCCGGAGGCGTTCCGGGCTATGGGTTCGAAGGGGCTTGGAGCAATTGGCTCGTGGACACCCTGTACGACGCCACGCCGGGCCCCTTCTTGGTGGTCATCGAGGACGCCAATGGGTGCCTCGCCACAGACAGCCTCGTCCTCACGGCGCCCGAGCCGCCGACCGTATCGCTGTCGTCGACCTTGGACAGTTGCGGTCACGACGTGGGCACCATCACGGCCGCCTGCTACGGGGACATCGCCCCCCTTCAGATTCTCTGGCCGGAATCGGCCGAAGAGGTGGTGGAGTTGGGCGTGGACCTTCTGCGGTGGGAGGCGGTGCCCGGAGGCGAGTATGCGGTCGGGGTCATGGATGGCAACGGCTGCATCACCATGGACACCGTGCTCGTGCCCCTGTCCGAGGCGGATTCGGTGGCGTTCATCTGGACGCCGGCCAAGGTGTGCTTCCCAGGCGCCGAAGTGACCTTCGAGGACCAGACCGAGGGGGCGGTGATGTCCCGGACATGGGACTTCGGGGACGGCCTGCAGCGGACCGTCTCCTCCGGGAGCGCCGGAGCGACCAGGACGACCCATGAATTCCGGGCGCCTGGTCTGTTCGAGGTCACCCTCCAGATCACCAACGCGGTCGGGTGCGAGAGCGTGGGCCTGGAGGTGGTCGAGATTCTCCAGGGCGTGCAGGTCTTCGTGCCCTCCGCCTTCACGCCAAACAACGATGGGGTCAACGACGGATTCGGTCCGGTCCTGTCCGGGGTGAGCGAATTCCGGTGGACCGTCTTCGACCGGTGGGGCCACCCCGTCTTCGAATCCAGTGAGCCCGGGTGGTGGTGGAATGGCAGCCCTGACAATGCGGGGCGGAGCCACATGAACGAGCTCTTCACATGGCGCCTCGAGGCGCAGGGCCAATGCAACGCCGTGCGCGTCTATCAAGGCCAGGTCCAGCTCATCAAGTGACGCTTCCGCGCCTTTGGCTGTAGTTTGGACTCATGTTCCAGCGTCTCCTCTTCCTGCTGTCTGCGGTCCTGCTCTTCGGGTGTGCGACCGAACAGCGCCTTGGCGAGTCCCGCATCCAATCGCGCCGGTATTCCAAAGGTTTCCACGTCCAGCATCACCGGGAGGCCAAGCCCGCTGCGGCCACAACCGCCGCTCAACCGCAGCCGGAACCCAATGGAGTTGTCTTGCTGGAGACCGAAGCGGTCATGGAGGTGGTGAACGCCGTAGAGCACGCCGGACTGGCGGCCCCGTCCCGTCCGGAAACCGAGCGGGTGACGTTCATGGAGCCACGGCTTCCCAAGGGCATCGACCATGAGACGCGGGTCGAGCTGCTGTCCTCTGAAGAGCTCCCCGAAGCGGTGGAAGGTCGGCATCCCGAATCTGTGCCCGGCTTTATCCTGTCCCTCGGGTGGGCCTTCGGCTTGATCGGAGAAGCCGCCGTGACCCATCTGGAGATGCCGGTCAACGGCGTCCCCATCGCCTTGGGGGTCCTCGCCAGCATCATCGGGTACATCCTGTCCCGGAGGGCCTACCGGCTCTCGCTCGAGCACCCGGACCGGTACCCGCGCTACCGCCTGTCCAGGGCGGCGCGGTTCGTGTCGTTCGGATTCCTGGCGCCGATTGCCCTTTACGTGGCAATCGTCCTGCTCGTGCTCCTGCTCTTGGGAGGGATCCAGATCATGTAGTCCCTGATGCTCACTGGCAGGGCTGGCCGAATCCAGACAGCATGGTCAGGATGTCAGTGACGCCCACGATGCCGTCGCCATCGAGGTCGGCCACACAGACACCCGTGCAGCCAAAGTCGCCCAGCGCCACGAGCACATCATTCACGGCGATGATGCCGTTGTCGTCAAAGTCACCTGGGCAGGCCACCGGGAACTCACACGAACCGTCGTCGTCCGTGGCGTTGGGGTTGTAGTTCGTCGCCTCCGGATCGGTGCAGCCCGGGATCTCGTCGACGTCGCAGACGCCGTCGCCGTCCACGTCGGCCGTGCAGTCCCCGCCACAGACACCGAGGGCGTCGTCGTAAAGGCAGGTGCCGTCGTCGACGTTGGCCGCAGGGTTGAAGTTGCAGGCCGCGGCATCGGTACAGCCCGGCACATCGGGCACTCCAGAGTTCGGGCAGACGTCCTGGATGGTCCAGTCCACCTGATAGGTCACGGCGGAAGCCGAAGTCCATCCATTGTACAGGACCACGCTCCAGTCGCCGGAGCCGGAGAGGTTTGCCGCGCTGAGGTCGACCGTGGCGGTGTAGGTGCCGCTGGCCGACACGGCCCAGGAGGAGGGCCAGATGGCCTGATAACCGCCGAGGCTGGGGCAGCCCGCCGGCGAATCGTTGTATCCACCAAACGCAATGCAGTTGCCGTCGCCGTCCGTGATGGACATCGCCATGTCGGCGGGCCAGCTGCTGCCCTGTCCGGTGAAGGTCAGGGTGATGTCGATGGAGCTGGCGGACGGGTTGGCGATGGCGTCCACCACCAACGGCGCGCTGCTCTCGGTGCCGGACAGCGTGGCCGTCTGAGAGCCCGAGATGGAGCACTCACAGCCGAATTGCGGGTCCGGTGCGGTGCAGGATCCGTCGTCGATCGTGGCGGTCGCATCGTAGTTGCACGCTGTCGGGTCGGTGCAGCCATAGCAGCTGAAGTCGCAGGTGCCGTCGTCGTTGAGGGCATTCGGGTCATAGTTGCAGGCCGTGGCATCCGTGCAGCCGCAATCCTCGAGGCAGGGCGGCGTGATGTTGGGCCGGAGGACAAACAGGCCCTCCTCGATGTGGCTCACAATCACGTTGCCGGAGGCGAAGTAGGGGTAGTTGCTCCACG
>WTID01000214.1 GCA_011522855.1 Flavobacteriales bacterium | reverse complement strand
CCTTGACGCCCGCCATGGTGGCGAAGCCGTTGTAGTTCGCGTAGAACGGCTCGGGAATGATGACCTCATCGCCTGGCTCGAGGCAGGCCTGGAAGGCAAAGACGAGGGCCTCACTGCCGCCGGTGGTCACGATGATCTGCCCGGGGGTGACGTCGACGCCCACGGACGCATAGTATCCAGCCAGCCCCTCCCGATAGGAGGCAAAGCCGTCACTCGGGCTGTATTCGATGACGGTGCGGTCCATGCCCTTCACGGCATCGAGGGCCACCTGCGGGGTCGCGATGTCGGGCTGGCCGATGTTGAGGTGGAGCACCTGGCGGCCGGCGGCCTTGGCGGCGACGGCGAACGGGGCGAGTTTGCGGATCGGGCTGTCGGGCATGGCCTGCCCCTTGGTCGAAATGCGCGGCATCGAATCGGGTGGTTTCCGCCGGAGCGGAGGGCGAAGATAGCCGCCGGAAAAGCAGGAAGCCGCCCCCAAGGGAGCGGCTTCCGCAGATGGGTCCGGTCGTCCAATCACTGCGTCACGAGCAGCTTCTTGACGGCCATGTAGGTGCTGGAGGAAATCCGGATCTGGTACATGCCGGCCTCGAGGCCATTGGCGTCCACATTCATCAGATACTCCACATCGGTCATGGCGTTGCCGTCGTAGAGCTCCTGGACCAGTTCCCCGGCCATGGTGTAGAGGTCCACACGCAGGCGCATGTTGTGTGACACCACGAAGCCGAGCTGGCTCACGTCGTTGGTCGGGTTCGGCATCAGGCCCGTCACGCGGATCGGATCCTTCAGATCGCCGATGACGGAGATGTCGAACGGCTGGTGGCCGCTCTCCTCACCCGACACGTAGGCGCCCCCGGCATTGGCCTCGTCGCCCTCCACCGTGTAGGAGAAGGTGGTCGTGTTGCCACAGGCATCGCTCACGGTGTAGGCGTACTCGGCACTCCACGGCATCGTGCAGTCGAGGTCGAGCATGATGTCACCGCTGGAGGCGACGGAGCCTTGGGATGCTCCGTTGACCAAGAGCTCTCCGCTCCAGTAGAACCAGGCGCTCGCGCCGTACTTGGCGTTCTGGTTGTTGGCGCCTTGTCCGACCTGCAGACCGTAGTAGTAGTTCATCGGCTGGTGCGTCAGGCTCAGTTCGGACCCCGCGTAGATGCCGGTACCAATCATGCCGCCGGTCTGCATCACGAAGTAGTCCCATCCGGTCCACGGGCTGGTGCCCGGGAGGACGTTGCCGCAGTCCTTCTTGTAGCCGCGTCCCAGCGCGCTCCATTGGTTCCAGTTGAACGCTTCGTTGTAGTCGGCGCTCCAGATGAAGCCACCCGTGCCGTCCGCATTGGTCACCTCCACCTCGATGTGCAGGGTCTGGTCGTAGAAGCTCTCCACGATGTTGACCCCGCCATCCGCGATGGTGAAGGCCTCGCCACCGAAGTAGGCTCCTTCCAGCACGATGGCCGCCGGAGCGCTGCCGTCGCAGGCTTCGCCGTCAAGGAACGCAGCCGGCGTGGCCGCGCCACAGTAGTTGCCGATGTCATCGGTGGGCACGAATCCGGAGAAGGACTCCGTCTCCACGATGGTGACGTCGCCACCACAGGCGTCAGCCGCATCGAGGTCGATCGGGCTCGGCACGCTGATGAAGGCGAAGATGTCGTCCGCATCGGTTTCCGAAATCGTCTCTCCGTTGTCGATGCCTTCGCTGTCGGTGATCTGCGGTGCCGTCACATCGAGGAAGGTGAGCGTCTGGACGTACTCACCCACGGTCTGGTTGCCGCACTCGTCCGTGGCCGTGGCCATGAACGTCCGCATGATCGTGTAGCTGCCGGCATCCTCGCAGAGGGCCTGGGGCGCACTGTCGACGTAGGTGATGTCACCCAACTCCGGCATGGCCGTGCAGTTGTCCGTGGCGGAGGCGGTCATGTCGAACGCGACGGCGTCTTCCACCGTGAAGGCGCCCGTCAGCTCGTTGCCCGTGCTGAAGTCCCAGGAGCCACTGGCTCCACCGGACAGGACGAGGGCATCGGTTCCATCCACGGCGTTCCAGACCCATCCGTCTCCCCAGTCATCGTACAGCAGGAAGGAGTAATCTCCCGGCGCCAGGTTGAGCGTCTGAATCAGGATGTACCCGCCAGAACCATCCGAACCGTTGGTGTAGTAAAGGTCGTACGGGTAGGTCGAGGACCCATCGGTCACGAGGTCGATGAACTCGATCACCTCTCCTTCCGAGTCAAGGACGGTCATCTGGGCTTCAGCCGCATACTGATCGATCGTGTAGGTGAAGGTCACCGCCACGGAATCGAGAGGCGTTCCGGCCGCCGGAATGTCCGCCGTGCAGTCGGCCCCCAGCTCGATGGTGAGGTCCTCCGGCACGTTGTCGAAGAAGACCATCGGAGCGGTGTCGTCCAGCACCGTGATGTGCTGGAGGGTGGTGTCGCTGTCCGTGTTGCCGGAGGCGTCCACGGCGTGGATGATCCAGCGGCGGTCGAACTCGCGGCATCCGGCCACACCGGTCTCGTTGATCACGTCATAGACGATCTCGACGTCCGCGCCGCAGTTGTCGGTCGCCTCATACCAAGGCTGTCCGGCGGCAAAGAGGTCCACCTCGTTGACACAGGTCTCTCCGGCATAGAGGGTGTAGGCTTCGAGGTCAAAGATGTTGACCACGGGAGCTTCGTTGTCCTCGACGGTCACGTAGGCCGTTTCGGAGGTCGAGTTGCCGTTCACGTCGGTCACGGTCAGGACGACCGCGTTGTTTCCGAGGTCATCGCAATCGAAGTCACTGATGTCGAGGGACATGCCGTCAACGCCACAGTTGTCCGTGGCGGAGACCAAGACGTCACCAGGCTCGATGGACACCGTTCCATCCGGTCCGAGCTCCACCGTGATGCCTCCCGGTCCGGTTGGGGCCTCGCCCTCCACCGTGAACTCCAAGGAAGCCGAGTATCCATCGACGAAATCGAGGGAACCGCTCGCCCCGCCGGACAGGACGAGGACGTCCAGACCGGTGGCCGGCGCCCAGGACCAACCGTCACCCCAATCGTCGCCGAGGACGATGGTGTAGGTGCCGGGGTCGAGGCTGACCGTCTCCTCGCTCACAGCGCTGTTGGAGAAGGACCCAAGCGGGTAATCGGCCACGGTCGCACCGTCGCTGTCGTACAGGGTGGCGAAAGCCTCAGCTGCCCCGTAGGTGTCCGTGGTGAACGTGAAGGTCACGTCGACTGGACCGGCCGTGCCGCTTCCGGTCTCGACCTCCACAACGGGTCCAAGGTTGTCCTCGACGGTCACCGTGGCGCTCGCAGTCGTGGCGTTGCCATTGACGTCGGTCACGGTCACGACGACTGCATTGTCTCCGAGGTCATCGCAGTCGAAGCCGGTGATGTCCAAGGACATGCCGGCGATGCCGCAGTTGTCCGAAGCGGACATCACGAGATCCTCAGCGGCCACACTGACCGTGCCGTCTGCACCGAGCTCGACCGTGATGCCTCCCGGGGCAGCTCCGTCACCCGCCACCGTGAATTCGAGCGAAGCCGAGGTGCCATCCAGGAAATCCAAGGATCCGGTGGCCCCTTCGGAAATGACGAGGGCGTCCTCGCCCGTGGCTGGAGCCCAGGACCAGCCGTCGCCCCAATCGTCTCCGAGGACGATGGTGTAGGTGCCGGGGTCGAGGTCAACCGTCTCGTCGGTCACACCGCTGTTCGGGAAGGATCCAAGCGGGTAGTCCTCCACCACGGCGCCTTCGCTGTCGTAAATGGTCGCGGAAGCCTCAGCGGCCCCGTAGGCGTCCGTCGTAAACGTGAAGGTCACCTCCACCGGATCCTGGCTGCCGGGCAACGGCACCAGCTCCAGGGTCGGGGCAATGTCGTCGACCACCGTCACCGTCACCGTGGTGGTGGCGGTGTTGCCGGCGATGTCGGTCACCGTCAGGGTCACCGTGTTGTCGCCCACATCGGAGCAATCGAAATCCGTCTGACTGGCCATGAGGTCAATGACGTTGAAGTCGTCCTCGGAACCATCATCCAGATCCTCGTCCTCAATGGACGCATTGCCATCCTCGTCGAGCACGACCGTCATGTCCGCTCCCGCGGCCGACGGATTCGTGCTGTGCACGATGATGTTGAGGAAGGCGAAGATGCTCGACTGCCCACAGTCGTCGATGTGCAGGGCGCTGAAGCCCACGGCGCCATCGGCGAGCGGGCCGGTTTCGAACGCAGCGTATCCATTGTCCACATCCGTCTGCGTGACGGTGTGGGTCTGGGACAACGTGCCGTCGATGTACAGCTCGACAATGTCGCCAGCCTCAGCGGACTCCACACCGGAGCCCGTGAAGACCACGTGCACCGTCGGCGTGTCGTCGTTGGTGATGTTGTCGCTGTTGCTCAAGCCGGTGTCGCTGCCGTCTGTGAGGTCGATCAACGGGCAGCTCGGCGCGTGGTCGTCGATCACCGTGAAGGTGGCCGTCGTCGCGCTGGAGTTGCCGTGGATGTCCGTCACGGTGAAGGTCACCGTCTCGGTTCCCGTGCTGCCGCAATCGTCGCTCAGGCCCGTGCTGTCGTCGGACCAGGAATCGATGCCGCAGTTGTCGGTCGCCGCCGCGCCGCCGTAACTGGCCAACCACGCTGCGAAGGCTGCCGCCTCTCCGCCGTCACGCTGGTAGGTCTCATCGGCGGCCATCGGGCTGATGGCGGGATTCTCGTCGTCGGTCACGGTCACCGTGAAGCTGGACGAGGTGCTGTTGCCGTGGATGTCGGTCACCGAGTACGTCACCGTCGTCGTGCCGACCGCGAAGGTGTCTCCGCTGTCGTGCGTGGAGGTGAAGCTGGCCACGGCACAGTTGTCACCGGCCGTCGGTGCCGTCCAGGACACGTCCGCGGCACATTCGCCGGCGTCGTTGCTCTGGCTGATGTCCGCCGGCAGGCCACTGATGGTCGGGGCTTCATCGTCGGTCACTTCGATGTCGAAGCTGTCCGAGCTGCTGTTGCCATGGATGTCGGTGGCCGTGTAGGTCACCGTCGTCGTGCCGACGGGGAACTCATCCCCGGGGTTGTGGCTCGAGGTGAACGTGGCGATGGCACAGTTGTCAGCCGCCGTCGGCTCCGTCCAGGTCACGGCTGCCATGCACTCGCCGGCGTCGTTGGTCTGGCTGATGTCCGCCGGCATGCCGCTGATGGCCGGATCCTCGTCGTCCGTCACCGTCACGTCAAACGTGCTGGTGGTCGTGTTGCCGTGGATGTCCGTCGCCGTGTAGGATACGGTCGTGGTGCCCACTGCGAAGGCGTCGCCGCTGCTGTGGCTGGAGGTGAACGTCGCCACCGCACAGTTGTCCGCCGCCGAGGGGTCGGCCCAGGTGATGACCGCGGAGCAGAGTCCAGCGTCGGCCGTCTGGGTGATGTCGGCGGGCATGCCGCTGATGGACGGATCCTCGTCGTCGGTCACCGTGATGTCGAAGCTGGCGGTGCTGCTGTTTCCGTGGATGTCGGTCGCCGTGTAGGTCACTGTCGTGGTGCCCACCGCAAACGCATCGCCGGGGCTGTGCGTGGAGGTGAACGTAGCGATGGCGCAGTTGTCCGCGGCCGTCGGCTCCGTCCAGGAGGCCACAGCGCTGCAGTTGCCGGCGTCGTTGGTCTTGCTGATGTCCGCCGGCACACCGCTGATGGCCGGATCCTCGTCGTCGGTCACCGTCACCGTGAAGCTCGCGGTCGTCGTGTTGCCGGCAGCATCCATCGCGGTGTAGGTCACCGTCGTGGAGCCCACGGCAAAGCTGTCGCCGCTGTCATGCG
>WTID01000116.1 GCA_011522855.1 Flavobacteriales bacterium | reverse complement strand
GCACAGTCCTTCTTGTAGTTGTGCATTCCCGGCAGGGCGAGCCACTCGTTCCAGTCGTGACCACCGTCGTACATGGCGTCGAAGATGAAGCCGGCGTCGCCTGCTGCATTCTCCACCTCCATCACGATGTGCATGGAGCTGTCGGCCATGATCTCGATGATGCTGCTGCCACCGTCCACGAGGGTGTAGGACTCCCCTCCGCTGAAGTTGAAGAGGCGGATGGCCTCCGGAGCGCGGTCGTCGCAGGTCTCGCCGTTGGCGATGGCCTCCGGATCGGTCGGCATGCAGTAGTTGGAGATGTCATCCGTCGGCAGGTAGCCGGACTCCGTGGACGTCATGGTCAGGGCCACTTCGCTGTCACAGTTCTCGATGTAGGACGGAGCACAGGGATCCGGAATCTCGATGAAGTCGAAGATGTCGTTCACACCGTTTCCGTTGTCATCACCGCAGGTGTACTCCACCGTCTCACCGTTGTCGATGTCACAGGTGTTCGTGAACTGCGGGGCAATGGTGTCGAGCACCACGATGTACTGGTAGGCGTAAGCCGTGTCCTCGTTGCCGCAGTCGTCCGTGATCATGGACGTCCAGAGGCGGGAGACCACATAGCTTCCCTCGATGGTGGCGTCGTCGCCCTCGCAACCGTCACCGATGGTGGCGGTGAAGAGCTGGGCGTTGGCACCGTCACCCTGCGGGAACACCTGGGCGAAGATCTGACCGTTGACGATGCCGTCCGTCGTGACCTGCGCCACGAGCACGCGGCGGTCAGCGCCGGCGAAGCCGTTGGCATCTCCATTCAGGGCGAACCAAGCACCACCGAACTCACCGTTGAGGACGACGTCACCGCCGTTCTCGAAGTCGTTGCCCCAGTTGCCAGCGACGTTGATCGCGCCCTCACCTGCGCCGAGGTCCGGCTGCTGGTCGAGACCGATGGTCATGTAGCTGTCGTACTCGAGCTCCGGGAACCCACCGTAGAGGGCCGGGTTGATGAAGTTCGGCGTGGACGCTCCCAGCGGGTGCTGGTAGAAGCTCGTCGACGTGCGGATCTGCGTGCTGAAGGAACCCTCACCGCTGATCGAGCTGAGGAAGTCGCCTTCCTGCGGCAGGACCGCGTAGATGCGGTAGGTGCTCATTCCAGCGAGGTCGCCGTCCGTGTGCTCGGCCACCGTCTCCACTTCGACGGTCACCTCACCGAAGAGGGAACCGAAGGTGGCGGCGTTGTCCTCATACGTCACCACGGCAGCCACATCGCTGTCGCAGTTGTCGCTCGTCTCCGGAGCCGGGATGGATGCCGGCGTGAGGTCGGCGTAGCAATCCAGGTCGAGGTAGAGCGTGTCCGTGGCGAGGTTCGGGAAGATCTGCGTCGGCGCGATCTCGTCGTTGACGGTGATCGTCTGGTCACAGGACGTGCTGTGCGTGTTGCCGCAGTCATCCGTGGCCGTGGCCGTGAACGTCCGCACGAAGCTGTAGGAACCGTCGAGCTGGTCGTCGTCACCCGTGCAGGTGTACGTCGGAGCCGCGTCCTCGTAGGTGATCTCGATGTCAACGTCGCTGTCGCAGTTGTCCGTGCCGGATCCCGTGGCCATGCCGAGGGCGTCCGTGCTCAGGTCTGCTTCGCAGTTCTCATCGAGGTTCACCGTAGCGTCGGCCGGGCAGGTGATGCTGGCCACCGGCTCGATGTTGTCCACGACGATGATCAGCTGGTCGCAGGTGGTGCTGGACTCGTTGCCGCAGTCGTCCTCGGCCGTGGCCGTCCAGGTCCGGGTGAACTCGTAGCCACCGTTTCCACAGGTGTAGGTCGGGGCACCGTCCGTGTAGCTGTAGGTGATGTCCACCTCCGTGTCACAGTCGTCCGTCGCCGTGGCGAAGGCACTGCCCGTGTTGGACGGGTCCAGATCAGCCATGCAGCTGTCATCGTGCTCCACCGTGGCCGTGTCCGGACAGGTGATTTCGATGGTCGGAGCCGTCAGGTCGAACGTGTTGATTGTCTGCGTGCAGGACTCGGTCGTGCTGTTGCCGTTGCAGTCCACAGCCGTCACCACGAAGGTCCGGGTGAAGTTGTAGCTGCCCTCCGGGTTGGCGTCCACACCGATCATGCTGCAGTCGAAGGAGACTTCGTCACTGTAGGTGTAGCTGACGTCGAGGTTCTCGTCGCAGTTGTCCAGAGCCGTCCACTCGACCTCTCCGAGGGCGGCGAGGCTCGTGTCCACGTCTGCCCAGCAGACGTTGATCAGGTTGGCACCGTTCGGACAATCGAGGGTCAGCGACGGAGCGCTGTTGTCAATCACCGTGATCAGCTGCTCACCGGTCGCCGAAGTGGAGTTTCCACAGTGGTCAGTGACCGTGGCGTCCCAGGTCCGGACGAAGGAGTAGGAGCCGGTCGGCTCACCGCAGTCGTAGGTCGGCGGACCGTCCGTGTAGGTGAGGTCCAGGGTCGGATCGGGATCGCAGTCATCGGAGAACTCGGACGTGCCGTATCCGATGGCCTCGGGGCTCAGGTCGGCGTAGCAGTTCTCGTCGAGGTACACCGTCGTGGCCGTCGGACCACCGCCGCTGCCGGCCACCGTGAACTCCATGGAGACCATGTTGCCATCGATGAAGTCGAGCGAGCCTTCAGCGCCACCGGAGATGACCACAGCATCCTCACCCGTAGCAGGTGCCCAGGCCCAGCCGTCGCCCCAGCCGTCGAGCAGGGTGATGGTGTAGGTACCGGGGTCGAGGGTCAGGGTCTCAGTGGTCGTGCCGCTGTTGGGGAAGTAACCCAGATCGTAGGTGGCGATTTCAGCACCCTCACTGTCAGTGATGCTGGCACCAGCCTCAGACGCTCCATAGGCATCCGTGGTGAACGTGAAGGTGACGTCCGCCGCAGCCGGGGGAGCTTCCACCGTGAACTCCATGGAGACCATGTTGCCATCGGTGAAGTCGAGCGAGCCTTCAGCACCGCCGGCAATCACCACAGCATCCTCACCCGTAGCAGGTGCCCAGGCCCAGCCGTCGCCCCAGCCGTCGAGCAGGGTGATGGTGTAGGTACCGGGGTCGAGGGTCAGGGTCTCAGTGGTCGTGCCATTGTCCGGGAAGTAACCCAAATCGTAGGTGGCCACTTCGTTGCCCTCACTGTCGGTGATGCTGGCCCCCGCCTCGGAGCTTCCGTAGGCGTCCGTGGTGAACGTGAAGGAGACTTCAGCAGTACCACCACCCGTGGAGATGCCCGGGGTAGCAATGGTCACGGTCGGAGCGACGATGTCGTACGTCGGGATGTACTGGATGGCAGGCTCCTCGGACACGTTGCCGGACTCGTCATAGGCCACCCAGTGGCGCACCCACGTTCCCGGGCAGGAACCGGAGGTGAGGTAGGCTTCGACCACTTCATACGTGATGTCGCTCTGACATCCGTCCGTGGCGCTGACCGGCATGAAGTCCACATCGAAGGGATCGCCCATCTCGGAACACGGGATGGAAGCCGGGTACAGCTCAGCCGGGTCGCTGGACATGAGAGGTCCATCGAGATCCGTGAAGGTGATCAACTGATCACACTCCTGCGTCGTGGCATTGCCACAGTTGTCCGTGGCCGTCACCGTGAACGTCCGCGTGATGAAGTAGTCACCTTCAATCTGGACAATGTCGTCCTCATAGGTGTAGCTCACGTCCACATCGGCGTCGCAGTTGTCGCTCACCGTCCAAGTGGGCTCACCATTGGTGTCGGTGGACAGCTGGGCGCTGGCATCACCGGTCACGGTGAAGTCGAGGGAAGCAGAGGAACCGTCGAGGAAGTCGAGCGATCCGGAAGCGCCTCCGGAGAGGGACACGGCGTCCTCACCCGTGGCGGGTGCCCAGGACCATCCGTCACCCCAGTCGTCGCCGAGGGTGATGGTGTAGTCACCCGGGTCGAGCGTCAGGGTCTCGCTGGTCGTATCGCTGCTCGCGAAGTATCCCAGCGGGTAGTCGGCCACAGTCGCACCCTCACTGTCCGTGATGGTCGCGAAGGCCTCACCGGCTCCGTAGTTGTCCGTGATGAACGTGAAGGTCACGTTCGAGGGACCGGATCCGAAGCACTCGTTGATGTGCGGGAAGTCTGCGGGGCAGTCCATGGTCATCTCCGGAGCCTGCGTGTCGAGGACCGTGATGGTCTGGGTCTGCGTGTGGCTGTTGCCGGCGCAATCGACCGTCGTCCACGTGCGCTCCAACATGTAGCTGTCGGCACAGTCGCCGTCGGTGCGGACCTCACCATCATAGGTGGTGGTCGGAGCACCGTCGCAGTTGTCCATGGTGCCGAGGCTGGCAATCGAAGCCACAGCCGGAACGGCGTCACACTCGACGTCGACCACATCGGCCGGGAAGGAGGTGAACTCCGGAGCCGTGCTGTCGTCGATGGTGATGTCCTGAACGTGCTGGGCGAGGTTCTCATCGCAGTCGTACACGCTGTACGTACGGCGGATGGTGTACTCCTGAGCACAAGCCGTCGAAAGGATCACATCCTCGTAGGTCACGAAGATTTCGGGATCGCAGTTGTCCATGGCTTCGGCGTGGAGACCGTCACCCGGGGTGTACTCCGGCACGGCGTATCCATCGACGTCACCCGTGAGGGAAGCGTCGCTGCACTCGAGCGTCAGGTCCGCAGGAGCGAACGTGAACTCGGGAGCCGTGAAGTCGGAGGTGACCACGATCTGCTGGATGGACGTGCTGTTGCCGCACATGTCGTAGGCCGTGTAGTCGACGATGTAGTCGTCGGTGCAGGCGCTGGAGAGCGGCGTGCAGTCCACGTCGACGTGGCTCAGCTCGCAGTTGTCCATGGCCGTGGCCAGTCCAATGCTGTTCAGGTACTCGTAAGAGCAGTCACCCCAGAGGTCGCACTCGATGGTGTCGACCGGGAGGTAGCTGAAGCTCGGAGCAATCAGGTCCTGAATGTCGATGCGCTGGTTGTCGCTGTCCGCGCTGGCGTTTCCGCAGCTGTCCGTCGCCATGACGGTCCAGGTCCGGATGATGCTGTAGCAACCGGTGCTGACGCTGTCGACGATGAGGTCGCTGTAGCTCATGCCGGTGTCGGCGAGGTCACAGTTGTCGCTGTAGCTCGGCGTGCCCTCACCCGTGTTGCTCGGGTCGAGGTCGACGTAGCAGAGACCGTTCACGTTGAGCGTGATGTCGGCCGGAGCCGTCACGTCCACCTCCGGAGCGGTGTTGTCCTCGATCGTGATGGTCTGAACGTGGAAGGCCTGGTTGCCGAAGCAATCCGTGGCCACCCAGGTGCGCTGGAGCGTGCGGCAGCTGCTGGCCGTGTACTGGGTCGTGGTCTCTCCCACGAGCTCAACACACACGAAGACGTCGTCGCCGTCGGCGAAGCCGGCGGTGTTCGGGTCGAAGCCGGCGGCGCAGCCGTACTCGCTGTCGTCGCAGTTGTCGCTGAAGAGGATCACCTCGGCGTCGGCCGGGTTGTCCAACAGCCACTGGTCACTGGCCGCGCAGTCGAGCGTGATGTCGTCACCTCCGGACACGTAGGTCGGGGCGGTCACGTCGTCGCGGGTCACGTTCTGGATGTTGAGCTGGGCAATGTTGCAGAGCTCGTCGTAGGCCACGTAGTGGAATTCCACGAACTCACCGTCCTGGCAGTCCGTCGCGTGGTCGACCGTCGGGTCGAGGGTCGCGATGATGTCACCAGCCTGACCGAAGGCGGCCTCGCCGGCGATGGCACCACTCCAGTTGAACCATCCGGAGAATCCGTTGGCGTCACAGTTGTGGTTGTTGGCTCCGTCACCGAGCTGGTAACCGAAGTACTGGCTGGCCG
>WTID01000285.1 GCA_011522855.1 Flavobacteriales bacterium | reverse complement strand
AGGTCCCGGATGGCCCGGCGGTTCATGGTGAAGTGGGCCGCCTTGGCCGACGGCACCACCTGGATGCCCTGCTTCTCGTAATCATAGAAGCGCTCGGTCCGGATGGACTCCACCTCGGGCACGATGATGTCGGGCTGGTGCTTGGCCACGATGGCGTCCAGTGCATCGCCGTCGAGCATGGAGATGACCTCGAATTCATCCGCCACCTGCATGGCCGGAGCGCCGGGGTAGGCGTCCACCGCGATGACGCGCTGGCCGAGCCGCTGCAGGGCGATGACCACCTCCTTGCCCAGCTCGCCGGAGCCGAGCAGCATGACTGTCTTCTGCATGTCCGAAAGCTAGGGCCGACTGGCTCTCAACGGAGGGATTCGGATTCGACAAGCTCCGAATCCGGGGAAGCGCCCTCGATGGGATGCACGTCCTGCCCGTGGTCATCCACTCTGTGGGGGGGCTCGCCGATCCAATCTGAGGACCATTCCTCCCAAGCACCACCAAAAGCCCGCTCGAGCTCGACCGCATTCTCCACATAGTCGCTCAACGGTCCCGTATGGACGCGTTGAAGGTTGATGGCGCCCTCCAGCATGGAGTGGACTTGACCCGGACGGACGGCATGGCCCAAGCTCTCGAGGAAGTCTTCAAAGAAGGCCACCTTGTCCTCCAGAAAGTCCTCGTACAACAGCGGCTTGACGCTCAGCCCTTGGGCACGGAGGGCCTCAGCGAGCTCCCGCTTGCCCTCGTGAAGGCGCCGGCATTGGTCCACGAGCCGACCAAATTTGCGCAGGTGAACGTGAACCTTGGGAATGTCTCCGCGCTCGATTTCTCCGGAAGCCAGTTTGAACTGAAGGTGCCCCTTCTTCCCACTCCCACTGCCATGGTACTTCGACAAGGCCCAGCGGAAAATGTCCTGACGGGCGGCCATCATGGGCACGACATCATGGGCCGCCATCTGCTCCGTCATGGCGGCGAAGTGCCGACTCCTCCTCATCTCTCGGAAGAGGCGATTGACCGGCAGGTCGACAAGACCGTACCCGCAGTGAAATACATCCGGTGGTCGCCACCTCATCTTCAGTCCCACGGAGCCAGTCTCGGGCAGCGACACCAAGGTCCTGTCGGGCCGTTTCACCGCATAAGCCCGGCGCAGGGCGGCCATGTCCCGCGGCTTGGAGTAGATGAGGGAAAACAGGGTGCTGACTTCCTCCAGACGAAGATCCCTTCCCAACAGATGCGCTTCGAGGGGCTCCCATCCTCGGCCGTTGTCATGGTGGACCACGGAAACGCCCTCCAGGCGGTCCGCCCATCGGACCATGGCACTGGTGCCTTCCTTCTCTCCGAAGAACAGGACAAAGTCGCGCATCGAGGGCAAGGTACACCGCGGACCCCGCCTCTCATGGGTTGAGCGGGGTCGTACCTTGCGGGGCATGTCCCGCTCGGTGGAAGTCCTGCACATCGTGGTCGTCTACAACGGCCTGAATTGGCTGCCGGACGTCGTGGACTCCGTGCGGGCCTCAGGGACCGGAGAGGTCTGGGCCATCGACCACGGATCGAGTGATGGCTCGTGGGAATGGCTGCGGGACCATTTGCCCGAAGCCAACCGCATCCAGGGGCCCAATGCCGGATTCGGGGAAGGCAACAACCGCGGCCTCGAGGAGGCCCTCCGGCGCAACGTCGACGCCGTGCACCTGCTGAACCAGGACGCCAAGGTGGATCCAACTGGCATGGCCACGCAGGTCGAGTGGCTGCTCGACCGGGCCAACCGCGGACACCGCCTCGAAGTGAGTTCGCCCATCCATTGGGATTGGACCGGAACGGAACCCTATTGGCACTTCGACCACCTCTACGCCAAGGGCTGGCGAGAGCAGGAGGCTCCGTTCGAGGTCCGTTTCATCAATGCGGCCGCCTGGCTCATGACCCTCGACACTGTCCGCACCGTGGGCGGCTTCAACCCCGCCTTCTTCATGTACGGGGAGGACAACGAATGGGCACACCGCCTTCGCCGCGCGGGCGGGTCCTTCTGGATCCACCCCGACGCCTCCCTCTACCACGACGAAAGGGTGAAGCCGTGGCCCAAGGCGACCATCCTCGAACGTATGGCCTACGCCGACGAAGTAACCCGGTTCTTTGAAGGAGACGACACCGCCGAAGCCTGGCGCAAGGCGGCCACGGGACGGGCCATCGGGCGGGCCCTGCACCGGAGCCGCTGGGCCGATTCCCTGATGGGCACCATGTGGAAGGGCGAGCGGGCCGCTGCCCGCCGCGTCGCAGAGGATTTGCCCCGCTGGACCGAGCTTCGCGCCGCCATGCGCACCCACGACATCCCCCACCTGACCCCCTGAGCGATGCCGATCTGTTCCGAGCGCAAATTGGCCTTCGTGCACATCCCCAAGACGGCCGGGTCGAGCATCACCCGGTTGCTCGGCATGACCACCCGGGACCATTTCTTCGAGGTCAACTACACCGCCTACACGGTTGACGGAGTCACCTATGCTCCCCAGCACCTGACTCCGGCGCTGCTCGCCGACCTCGTGCCCGATTGGGACCAGTACACCACGTTTTGCTTCACCCGGCACCCCTATGCCAAGGCGGTCAGCGAATACTATTTCCTGCGCAAGGACATCGGCCACAAACGGACCCGCATCTTCCGCAAGGTCCGGGTCTTCATCGAGCCGCTCTTCCGGCGGTGGATCCGCCGCCAGCTCGCCCTGAAGGACATGGACCACAAGCTGCCTCAGGCCGACTATGTCGCCGGATGCGAGCATGTGTTCAAGTACGAGGAGCTGCACGACCGGTGGCCGGAAATCGCGGCGGTTATGGGGGTGTCCGCCGAGGCCAAGCTGCCCCGTGTGGTGGTGGGCCGCCAGAATTCGGAGCGCATCGCGTCCAGGCTCTCCCCCAAGACCAAGGCCCTCCTGCAGGAATTGTATCCCGACGACTTCGAGGCGCTCGGGTACGCGCGCTGATTCAGCCGCCCACGGCCTTCAAGTAAGGCCGAATGGCGACGTCCCACCGGATTTCCGTGTCGACCAGCTCCCGGCCCCGGCGGCCCATGGCGCTCGCCTCGTCGGGATGCTGTGCCAATCGGATGACGGCCTCGGCGAGGGCCTCCACATCCCCGGCCCGGTGGACGAGTCCGGTTCTGGTGGCCTCGACCAGGCGGGCCTGGGCGGTACAGTCGCTCACCACGAGCGGCAGGCCGCCGTGCATGAACTGGAAGAGCTTGTTGGCGTGGGTCGTGTCGTGGTGCACGTTGCGGACCAGAGGGGAGAGCCCGACATCCGCCACGGCCAGATAAGCCCCAAGCCGCGACATGGGCTGGAAGCCCTCGAGGTGGATGCGGTCCCGCACGGGCGAATCCTCCCGGAGCGCGGCGAGGAAGGCGTCCTCCCGCTTGTTTCGGCCGACGATGACGAGGTGCGCCTCCGGCACGGCCTCGACCACCTGGGGGAGGGCCATCATGGCCAGGTCCGTGCCCCGGCGCCGCGATGTGTCCCCGAAGTAGAACAGGACGTGTTTCCCTTCGAAGTGACGGGCCAGTTCCTCGGTCCCCTCCTCCCCGATTTCATCGTGCCACGGCACGTTGTCACACACAATGGCCTTGGCCCGGTCCAGCCCCAGCCGGGCCGCATAGTCCTCCACGGCGGATTCTGTGACCAGCACGACATGGTCGGCATCCTTCAGGGCCTGCCTCTGAAGCCGGGACCACGCTTCTGTTCGGATGAGCAGGCTTCCGAGGCCACGCTTGACGTGGTCGTACTCCTTCATGATCTCCGGCAGGTTCTCCGCGATGTCGAGGACCCAGCGCGCCTCGGGCAGGGCGGCCTTCAACCGGCGGGCTCCGGTCCAGGTGAAGAGGTTGTGGACGTGGACCACATCGGCTTCCGAAGCGGCAAAGACCGGACCGAGCACCCGGGCCACCGCGCGGGCATAGAAGGGCCACTCCGCATTGAGCGCCCTGGCCCAATGACACCACTTCGGCAATCCATGCTCGTGTACGGTCACCCCCTGCACCTCAAAGGTCCGGGTCTCGACGCCGGCCTCCAGCGCGTGGACCTCCACCGCACACCCCGCCTCGGCCATGGCCCTCGCCTCATTGGAGACGCGGATCCGGTCGGCGTAGGGGCCGTCGGTGATCATGAGGATGCGGAGCATGGCCCGCAAAGCTACAGGACCCGGATTGGGTCCTCAGTCAAGGGTCCCGGCGTCGCCCATCACATGGAGGGTGCGCTGCGGGAAAGGGATCTCCACGCCTTGGGCGCGGAACCGGGCATCGATGGCCTTGCGGATCCGGCTCTGGATGGCCATGCGGTCCCAGGGATCCCGGTGCCACCCCATCACGCTGAAGTCGAGCGAAGAGTCTCCGAAGTCCTGAAAGAACACCGTCGGTTCGGGGGTCTTGAGGATCTCGGGCTGTTCCGCCATCGCCTCGAGCAGGAGCCTTTCGACCAAGGACACGTCGCTGCCGTAAGCCACGCCCACGTCGACCTGCATGCGGATGGCCTTGGCCCCTTGGCTCATGTTGACGACCGCGTCCCCAGCCACCTTGGCGTTGGGCAGGACCACGAGCTCCCCATCCAAGGTCACCACGCGGGTCGACCGCAGGTCGATGCGTTCGACGCGCACCAGCTGGCCGTCCACCTCGAGCACATTGCCCACGGCGACCCCACCCTCGAAGAGCAGCACGAACCCGCAGATCACGTCATTGAAGAAGCCCTGCAGCCCGATGCCCACACCGACCAGCAAGGCGGCCGAGCCGGCCCAGACTGCGGTGAGGTTCAGGCCGAGTACCGACAGGACGGTCAGGGTCGCGAACGTCCACACGACAGATGAGACCATGCGGTGGACGATGAACCGCTTGCCCTCATCGAGCGTGGAGAACCGCTCGGCGCGGCGAAGCGCCCGACGAAGCAAGGCCAAAATGAGCCGGGCCAGGAACACGACGCCTACCACCTCGACGAGGTCCAAGACCGTGAAGGCATGGTGCCCAATGTGGAAGGAGGTGGTCAGCAGGTCATTCACAAACCAAAGGACGACACAGGGGAGCAGTTGACCAACCGCCCCGCGCTTGCCATTGCCGACTACCCCGGCGGCTGTGTTGGAAAGCCGTGTCAGAAAATTCTGACGCCGCTGATTCGGTCGCGACCTTGCGCCAACACAACTCAACATCATGACCAGAATTCTGCAATTCGCTGCCGCCCTCCTCATTGCGGCTTCATTCAGCGTCGACTGCCAGGCGCAGGAGGACAATGCCAAGGAAACCGCCACCTACGGTGTCAGTGTCGGCTTCAGCCCGTTCGGCCCCTCCCTCGGTTTCTCCCACAACCTGTCCGAAAAAACCACGGTCCAGGTCGGCATCGGAGCCTTCTCTGGAGACAACCCGGCCGATCAGGAAATCGGGGGCGCCACCTTCGCCGGGACCGGAGAAACCAACTGGATGGGCATTTTCCTCAACCACCGGCCCTTCGAGGACTACGACTGGATTCGATTCAATGTGGGCATCGGCATCGGTGGCATTGAAGGCACGCTGACCGACGTCAATGACCCCAACCACACCTATGACATCCGCTACGGTGACAACCCGGTTGGTTACGTTGGCATTGGATTCGGTTCCCGTCCTGTGGAGGGCGTGACCGTCGGATTTGACATTGGTGGCCTGCACACTTCGGGTGCTGTCATCACGTCCACCGGAACGACCGCAAACGCCACGGTCATGGATGAAATCCCGAACACCCTCGGTTACGGTCGCGTCCTGCCCAACCTGCAGCTCTCCGTGGGGTACGGCTTCTGATTGCTC
>WTID01000294.1:3915-5824 GCA_011522855.1 Flavobacteriales bacterium | reverse complement strand
TGGGCGCCTTGCCCTTGGACGGGGCCACGCAGAACGGATGGTAGCTGTAGCGTCCCCCGTGGAGGATCTGCAGGGCAATCCGCCCGCCGGACGCGTGGACGGCCTCGGTCACTTCCCGGTGCTTGGCGACCTGACCGGACTTCATGAGGGTCGCCCCATGGGGCGCCAGACGGCCCGCCCGGTTCGGGGAAATGCCTCCGGTGACAATCAAACCTGCTCCACCTTCGGCGCGCTCCGAATAGAAGCGGGCGAGCTTGGTGAACCCGCCGGGCTGCTCTTCGAGATTCATGTGCATGGAGCCCATGATGGCCCGGTTCGGCATGCGCATGCCGGCCACCTCCAAAGGCTGCATGAGGTGCGGATAACGGGGATGGGAAGGCGCAGGACCGGTCATGGACACAAGGTCGGGAAAACCCGGTCAATCCGTCACGGCCGAGCAGGACTCCCCGTAGTAGGACAGCACCTCCAAGATGTCCGCGACCCCAATCAAGCCGTCCCCATTGACGTCCGGGGGACAGGTCGGGTCCGACAGCACGCATTGCTGGTCCGCCACGGACCACACCGTTCCCGGCCCGCAGAAACCTTGGTAGGTACAGGATCCATCGTCGACCGTGGCCTCGGAATCATAGTTGTCCGCCACAGGCACCGTACACCCCGAAATGACATCCTCAAGCAGAGTCCAGTCCACATCGAACTCCACCTCGAACACACCATGGAACCACAGCATGCGGCCCGACATGGGCTCGCCCACCAGGGACCACCTGGATGACTCGGAAGACGCCATCCCGTTCCATTCGACGCCCGTCCACTTTGGCGGGGTCACGAGCTGAAGCAAAACGGAATCTCCGCTCACCGGTCCGAATTCGACGTGGACCTCGTCCGCGGCCTGGACGATGTGGTATGCCGAGTCCGCCGCAACGTCGTGAAGGACCCATCGCATCCCATCCGGCCAGAAGACCTCAAGGCTGTCCGCCTCAGCGGACTCGCCCAAACCAAAAAACTGCGTCGTGGAATGTTGGGCAAACAGGTCCTCTCCGGCCCGCAAGGTTCTTTGCTGCGTCTGTCCTGCGCTGTGCAGGACCATGCGGGTGCCGATGGCTTCAGAATTGGAGTGGGTCCCGCAGACGGCCACGGTCAAACCCTGTCGGTTGGGATGAACCGTCTCCACGTCATTGACCCACACCGTTGCGAACGGTCCTGTGCCCAACCCAACCCCGTCCGGGTCTCCGTCCCCATCGAGGTCCCCTCGAACGATGCAGTGCATCGGCCGGTCCCGACCCGGCCATGAGGTGGTATCCTCTTCAAAGGCGATGTCCTCCGAGCCAGTCAACGGGGTTTGTCGGTACAGGCCATTGTCATAGAACTCCACCTCACCGCCATCCCCGAGAAGGTTGAATGGATTCGTGGCCACAATCAACTCCTCGACACCATCGAGATCCTGGTCGACCCATACTGCACTCCACGACCAGCGCGCTTCATCCAGACCAACAGCCGAAGCCTGCTCTATCCACACCCCATCTCCATCTCGATCAAAGAACCCAGCCGTCTCCAGTGGATATGGATAGAATTCGTCCACCTCCTGGTTGGTCACGAACATCTCCTCCTGTCCATCCCCGTCCGGATCTCCGATGGTGATGGACATGGAAGACAACGAGGCGTCCAGTCCCAGCGCAGCAGAAGACTCCGAAAAAGTCCAGTCCCCATTGTTGAGGTAGGCCTGGTTGGTCATGTCGCAGTCGAACTCCACGCCGGCATCGTTGATCACGAAGAGGTCGATCAGCTCATCGTCATCCAAATGGATCCAAGCGGCCTGGAAAGACGACCGGATGCCATCGGCAATGCCCGAAGACTGAGACACATCCACGAAGGCACCGGAATCCTGCCGAAACAGCACATTGTCCGACACCCA